>JAJUIM010000059.1 GCA_029267645.1 Microbacterium sp. | reverse complement strand
TGGAAACTTACTTGCGCGAGAAGACGTCGGCCAACTTCGAGATGCTTCCGCCCTGGATCGATGCCGACTCGCTGGCCGATGACAACAACCAGGAGCTGGCCGATCGCCTGCTGGAACAGATCGCCGCCGTGGCCGGACCGCGGCGCGCCTGCGGCTCCGCGCCGCGCACGATCTCGCGCACGGGCCGGAACCGCACGCGGTCGCCCGGCGCGAGGAGCGCCGGAGGCTCGCGGTCGAGATCCCACAGGGCCGCGCCCGTGCGGCCGATGAGCCGCCAGCCGCCCGGCGAGGCGCGCGGATACACGGCCGAGAACTCCCCCGCGAGCGCGACGGATCCCGCCGGCACCGCCGTGCGCGGCGCGCTCCTGCGCGGCACGGTCAGGCGGGGATCCCCGCCCGTGAGATAGCAGAAGCCGGGCGCGAAGCCGCCGAACGCCGCGAGCCACGGGGTGCCCGCGTGCGCCGCAACGACCGCCTCGCGCGACAGTCCCGCGAGCCGCGCGACGTCGTCGAGGTCCTCGCCGTCGTAGACGACCTCGAGCTCGACGGTGCGACGCCCGCCCTCGGGCACGGCGTCGAGCGAGACCTCGCGCACGCGGGCGGCCGCTCGCTCGGCATCGCGCGCACCGGCGAAGGTCAGGAGCACCGTGCGCGCGGCGGCGACCTGGTCGATCTGGCCGAGCGGCTCGGCGGTCACGCGGGCGTGGAAGGCCATGACCTCGTCGAGCCCGCCGAGCTCGACGATGAGCGCCCTGTCGCCTGCCCTGCGCACGCCCTCGATCACGCGAAGCTCCGCACCCGCACTCCCGCGCCGTCGAGCGCCTCGCGGACGGCGCGCGCCATCGCGACGGATCCAGGAGTGTCCCCGTGCACGCAGATGCTCTCGGCGTCGACCGCGACGTCTGAGCCGTCGACGGCACGCACGACGCCCTCCTCGGCGAGGCGCCGCATGCGTTCGGCGACCGCCCGCGCGTCGTGCAGCACGGCGCCTTCCTGCGAGCGGGGCACGAGCGTGCCGTCCGGCAGGTAGCCGCGGTCGGCGAACGCCTCGCGGACGCCCCGGATGCCCCGCTCCTCGGCGAGACGCAGCACGACCGATCCCGGCAGGCCCACGATTGCGAGGCCCGGATCCACCGACCGCACGGCGTCGACGACGGCGCGCGCGTGCGCCTCGTGGCGGACGATCGCGTTGTACAGGGCGCCGTGCGGCTTGACGTACGCAACGCGCCCGCCCGCGCGAGCGGCGAGCGCCTGCAGCGCGCCGATCTGGTAGACGACGTCGTCGGCGAGCTCGTGCTCGGCGCAGTCGACGAAGCGGCGCCCGAATCCCGCGAGGTCGCGATACCCCACGTGCGCGCCGATCGACGCCCCCGCGGCGACCGCGGCGCGGCAGGTGCCCGCGATACCCGACGGATCGCCCGCGTGGAAGCCGCACGCGACGTTCGCGCTCGTGAGCGAGGCGAGGATCGCAGCGTCGTCGCCCATGCGCCACGCGCCGAAGGACTCGCCGACGTCGCTGTTGAGGTCCATCAGATCACCCGCGCGCCGTGCACTGGGCCGTGCACGGGAAGCGCCTCGATGCCGTCGCGCTCGAAGCGATCCGCGAGCTCGCGGCCGGCTGCCGCCGAGTCGACGAGGAACGCGATCGTCGGGCCGGATCCCGACACGAGACCGGCGAGGGCGCCGTCTCGTTCGCCGCGCTCGAGCACCTCGCGCAGGTCGGGTCGCAGCCTGAGCGCGGGCGCCTGCAGGTCGTTGTGCAGGGCGTGCGCGAGCATCTGCGGATCGCCCGCGCGCAGCGCCTGCAGCACGGCCGACGGCACGGCCGGGGTCGCAGGCGCAGGCGGCACGGCGTCCGCGTGCTGTTCTCGCAGGCGGTCGAGCTCGCCGTACGTCTTGGGCGTCGACATGCCGAGCGCGTTCGGCACGATCACCCACTCGAACCGGCCCCGCGCGAGCGCGGGGTTGAGCGCGTCGCCGCGCCCCGTGCCGATCGCCGTGCCGCCCATGAGCGAGAACGGCACGTCGGCGCCGAGGCGCGCGGCGAGCGCGTGCAGCTCGCGGGTCGACAGGCCCGTGCCCCACAACGCGTCGCACGCGACGAGCGCCGCCGCCGCGTCCGCGGATCCGCCGCCCATGCCGCCCGCGACGGGCACCTCCTTGCGCACGTCAAGGTGCACGCCGCCGTCGTAGCCCGTCTGCTGCTGCAGCAAGCGCGCGGCGCGCAGCGCGAGGTTCGAGTCGTCCTGCGGCACCCCCGCGACGTCGACGGACCCCGTGATCGCGAGCGAGAAGTCGTCGGCGTGCGACGCCACGACGTCCTCGAACAGGCTCACGGCCTGGAACGCCGTCGCGAGCTCGTGGTAGCCGTCGTCGTGGCGCGCCCCGACCTCGAGGAACACGTTGATCTTGCCGGGCGCACGAACGCGCACGCCGGGGAACTCCTCGGCCAGTGTCATGCGACCTCCCGGCTCACTCGCGCACCCAGATGTCGCCCTCGAGGCCCTCGGCGGCGCGATCGATCAGCTCGAGCTCCTCGGCCGTGAACGCAGGGCCCTCGAGGGCCCGCACGTTCTCGTCGATCTGCTCGGTGCGGCTCGCGCCGATGAGCGCCGAGGCCACGACCTCGTCGCGCAGCACCCACTGCAGCGCCATCTGCGCGAGCGTCTGGCCGCGCTCGGAGGCGATCGCGTCGAGCGACCGCAGCTGCGCGCGGGCGGCGTCGGTCACACGCCGGCCGCCGAGCGACCAGCGCTGCTGCGCCCTGTCGGCCTCGCCGTCGCCGAGGTACTTGTTCGTGAGCAGCCCCTGCGCGAGCGGCACGAAGCAGATGGCGCCCATGCCCTCATCGGCGAGCGCGCCCGTCAGGCCGTCCTCGATCCACCGGTTGACGATCGAGTACGACGGCTGGTGGATCACGAGCGGCGTGCCGAGCGCGCGGGCCGCCGCCTTCGCGCGGACCGTCTGCTCTGCCGAGTAGTTCGAGATGCCGACGTAGAGGGCCTTGCCCTGCCGCACGAGCGTGTCGAGCGCGCCGATCGTCTCCTCGATCGGCGTCACGTCGTCGGGTCGGTGCGAATAGAAGATGTCGACGTAGTCGAGGCCCATGCTCGCGAGCGAGGCGTCGGCGCTCGCGAGGAGGTACTTGCGCGAGGCCCAGTCGCCGTACGGCCCGCGCCACATGTCGTAGCCCGCCTTCGATGAGATGATGAGCTCGTCGCGGTAGGGCGCGAGGTCCTCGCGGAAGACGCGTCCGAAGTTCTTCTCGGCCGAACCGTAGGGCGGGCCGTAGTTGTTCGCGAGGTCGAAGTGCGTGATCCCGTTGTCGAACGCGTGGCGCAGCAGCGCGCGCTGGTTGTCCATCGGGATGTTGTCGCCGAAGTTCCACCACAGGCCGAGCGACAGCGGCGGCAGGAACAGGCCCGACGAGCCCACCTGGCGGTATGCGAAGCGGTCGTACCGGTCGTCCGCGGCCTGATACGGCCGATGCAGGTCGGCGACGGGGCGGGCGTGGAAGCGGGGGGTGTCGGTCACGGTCTCAGGCTACCGCTCCCCCGAAGCGCGCCCGGTGGGTCGCGCCGAATGGACACGGGCACGCGCGACCGACTTGGATGGAGGGATTCCGGACGCCCTGAAAGGAACCATGATCGATCTCGCGACGTCCGCGCCCTGGCTGACCCTCCTGCCTCCCGTCCTCGCGATCGTGCTCGTCATCGCGACGAAGCGCGTGCTCCTGAGCCTCGGCGTCGGCGTCGTCTCGGCGGCGCTGCTCGTGAACGGCCTGGATCCCCTCGCGACGATCGCGTCGGTCTGGCAGGCCTTCGCCGTCATCTTCTGGGACGACGGCGCGATCAACGCGTGGTACGTGGGGATCCTCGCGTTCGTGGTCATGCTCGGGATCATCACGGCGTTCATCATGATGTCGGGCGGCACGCGCGCGTTCGCGGAGTGGGCCGTGCGGCGGATCCGGGGCCGCCGCGGCGCGCTGCTGCTGCCCGCCGTGCTCGGCCTCGTGATCTTCATCGACGACTACTTCAACGCGCTCGCGGTCGGCCAGGTCTCGCGCCCCGTGACGGATCGGCACCGCGTCTCGCGCGCCAAGCTCGCCTACATCATCGACTCGACGTCGGCGCCCGTCTCGGTGCTCGCGCCGTTCTCGAGCTGGGGCGCGTACATCCTCGGCGTCATCGCCCCGATCGTCGCGGCGTCGGCCCTGCCCGTGAGCGGGCTCGCCGCGCTCGTCGGCGCGTCGGTCGCGAACTACTACGCGATCGCCGCCGTGCTGCTCGTGTGGCTCGTCATCGCGTTCCGCATCGACATCGGGCCCATGCGCCGCGAGGAGCGCCGCGCGATCGTCGACGGGCAGCCCTTCGACCCGTCGGAGACCGTGCCAGGGCAGCTCTCCGACGACCTGCCCGAGCATCGTCCCGGCGCGAAGCACGCGCTCGCCCTGCCCTTCATCGCCCTCGTCGTCGGCATCCTCGCCGGCATCGTGGGGACCGGCTGGCGCGCCTCCGGCAGCGCCGACCTCCTCGAGATCCTCGCCGCGACCGACGCGAGCATGTCGCTCGTCATCGGCGGCGTGCTCGGCCTCGCCGCGGCCGTCGTGACCTACCTGCGCACGACCCGCAGGGATCCCTCCTTTTCCCCCGCCACGTTCTGGCGCGGGACCCGCGCGGGTGTGAAGGCCATGCTGCCGGCCCTCGGCATCCTCATCCCGGCGTGGATGCTCGGCGACCTCGTCGCCCAGCTCGGCACCGGCGACTACCTGGGCGGCCTGCTCGAGGACGCGAGCATGCCCGCGGCGTGGCTCGTGCCCGTGGTCTTCCTCGTGGCGGCCGGCATGGCCTTCGCGACCGGCACGTCGTGGGGATCCTTCGGGCTGCTCCTGCCGCTCGCGGGCGGCATCATCGAGGGAATGGGCGCGAGCGACATGCTGCTGCCCGCGTTCGGCGCCGTGCTCGCGGGCGCGGTCGCCGGCGACCACGCCTCGCCCATCTCCGACACGACGATCCTGTCGTCGACGGGATCGGGATCGAGCGTCGCGACGCACGTCGTGACGCAGCTGCCCTATGCCGTCTGCGCGGCGGTGTGCGCGGGCCTCGGCTACGTCGCGCTCGCCCTCACTGGCAGCGTCGCGGCCGGCCTCGCGGTCACCGTCGTGGGCCTTGCGGCCTTCGTCGTGCTGGCGAAGACGCTGCTGCGGCCCGTCGAGGCGGCTCAGCCGGCCTGATCGGCCACCGCGAGCGCGATGCGGCGGAACGCCGCGACGTCGAGCGATTCGCCGCGGGCGGTCGGCTCGACGCCGGCGCGCTCGAGCACGGCGCTCGCCGAGGCGGCGGATCCGCCGAGCTCGCGCGACAGCGCCTGACGCAGCATCTTGCGCCGCTGCTGGAACGCGAGGTCGATGATGTGGAAGGTCGCGATCCGCTCCTCCTCGCTGCCGAGCGGCTCGTCTGCGCGCTCGAACCCGACGAGCACGCTGTCGACGTTCGGCACGGGCCAGAACACCTGGCGCGACACGGTGCCTGCGAGGCGCCAGGATCCGTACCAGGCCGCCTTCGCGCTCGGCGCGCCGTACACCTTCGAGCCGGGCGCTGCCGCGAGGCGCTCGCCCACCTCGGCCTGCACCATGACGACGCCGCGGGAGAGCCGAGGGAACGTCTCCATGAAGTGCAGCAGCACGGGGACCGACACGTTGTACGGCAGGTTCGCGACGAGCACGTCGGGATCGCCCGGCAGCTCGGCCACCGTCATCGCGTCGTGCTCGACGACCGCGAGTCGTCCGTCGGGCACGCCCTGCTCCCGCGCTGTCTGTCCGAGGCGCGAGGCGAGCCGGGCGTCGATCTCGATCGCGGTCACCGACGCGCCGGTCTCGAGGATCGCGAGCGTGAGCGATCCGAGGCCCGGGCCGATCTCGACGACGCGGTCGGCGTCCGTGACGCGCGCGGCGTGCACGATCTTGCGCACCGTGTTGGCGTCGACGACGAAGTTCTGGCCGAGCTTCTTCGTCGGCGTCACGTCGAGCTCTGCGGCGAGGCGGCGGATGTCGGAGGCCCCGAGGAGGCGCACGGATGTCATCCGACGATCATCCCATTCGCGGCCGGGAGATCTCGGTGACGCCGCGGGCGCCGAGCATCAGAACGCGCCGTAGACCTCGAGCGTGTTGGCCGCGACCTGCCCGCACAGCTCGTCGAGGTCGGCGCCGAGCTCGCCCGCGATGAACCGCATCGTGATGGGCACGAGGTAGGGCGCGTTGGGGCGGCCGCGCAGCGGTGTCGGCGTGAGGAACGGCGCGTCGGTCTCGACGAGGATCCGCTCGCGCGGCGTCACGGCGAGCGCGTCGCGCAGGTTCTGCGCGTTCTTAAACGTCACGTTGCCCGCGAACGACAGCCAGCAGCCCATCTCGGCCGCCTCGCGCGCCATCTCGGCGTCGCCCGAGAAGCAGTGGAACACGGTCTTCTCGGGGGCCCCGACGCGGGCGAGCGTGTCGAGCACCTCTCGGTGCGCGTCGCGATCGTGGATCTGCATCGCGAGGCCGCGCCGCTTGGCGATCTCGATGTGCGCCTCGAACGAACGCAGCTGCGCGGGGCGCCCCTCCTCGCCCGTGCGGAAGAAGTCGAGCCCCGTCTCGCCGATCGCCCGCACGCGCGGGTGGGCGGCGAGCTCGTCGATCACGCCGATCGCCTCGTCGAGGCGTCCCTCGGCGTCGTAGACGGGCGCGTCGTTGGGGTGGATCGCGACGGCCGCGAGGACGCGGTCGTCCTGCTCGGCGGCCGCGACGGCCCACCGCGACGACTCGATGTCGCCCGACGACTGCACGACGCCCGCGATGCCGACGGCGCCCGCACGCTCGAGCTGCTGCGCGAGCGTGAGGTGCTCGTCGCCGTCGTGGATGTCGAGGTGGCAGTGGTTGTCGTACACGGGCACCGCGAGCGGCTCTGGCGCCTCGGGGTATCGCAGATCCTTGCGCCCCGTCTTGGCGCGCTCCTGCACGTAGGTCTCTGCCACGACCCGGTCAGTCCTCCTCGATGCGCGGGAACAGCGGCGCGGGCTTCGACACGACGGATCCCGGTGCGAGCTGGCCCCAGCGGCCCGCCTCGCGCAGCGGCTGCTCGACGAGCTCG
Organism: Microbacterium sp.; assembly: GCA_029267645.1. GTDB lineage: Bacteria > Actinomycetota > Actinomycetes > Actinomycetales > Microbacteriaceae > Microbacterium. The sequence goes on along the minus strand of JAJUIM010000059.1, from coordinate 1,940 downwards.
CCGTCGGCGCCGAGCGCCTGCCACAGCGTCGCGGTCGACTGCGGCATGACGGGCGACAGCAGCACCGCGAGCGCCCGCAGGCCCTCGAGACACGTGTACAGCACGGTCGCGAGGCGGCCGCGCAGGTCGTCGCTCTTGGCGAGCACCCACGGCTCGTTCTCGGTGATGTAGCCGTTCAGGGCGTCGACGATCTGCCAGATCTCGTCGATCGCCTGGTCGATGCGGAAGCACTCGATCGCCTCGTCGGCCTTCCGCGTCGCGTCGGCGACGAGCTGCTGGATCTCGCGGTCGGCGTCCGTGTACTCCGTCGGCTCCGGCACGGATCCGTCGAAGTACTTCGCCGTCATCGCGATCGAGCGTGATGCGAGGTTGCCGAACCCGTTCGCGAGCTCGGCGTGATAGCGCGCGACCATGTCCTCCCACGAAAACGAGCCGTCCTGGCCGAACGCGATCGCGGAGAGGAAGTAGAAGCGGTAGGCGTCGGATCCGAACGTGTCGACGAGCGTCCCCGGCGCGATGCCCGTCGCCTTCGACTTCGACATCTTCTCGCCGCCGACGAGCAGCCAGCCGTGCGCGAAGACGCCCTTCGGCACCTCGAGGCCCGCTGCCATGAGCATGGCCGGCCAGATCACGGCGTGGAAGCGCAGGATGTCCTTGCCGACCACGTGGTAGCCGGGCCAGCGGCGCGCGAAGTTCGCGTCGTCGGATCCGTAGCCGATCGCGGTCGCGTAGTTGAGCAGGGCGTCGACCCACACGTAGATGACGTGCGAGTCGTCCCACGGCACGGGGATGCCCCAGTCGAACGCGGAGCGCGAGATCGAGAGGTCCTTCAGCCCCTGCTGCACGAAGGCGATGACCTCGTTCTTCGCCGACTCGGGCTGCACGAAGTCGGGCTGCTCGCGGTACAGCTCGAGCAGGCGGTCGCCGAACTCGCTGAGCTTGAAGAAGTAGTTCTTCTCGTGCAGCAGCTCGAGCGGCTTCGAGTGGATCGCGCACACCTTGAGGCCCTCGAAGGCGCCCGTGCCGTCGACGATCTCACTCTCGGGCTTGAACTCCTCACAGCCGACGCAGTAGAGCGCCTCGTACTCGCCCGCGTAGATGTACCCGCGGTCGTAGATCGCCTGGATGAACGCCTTGACGCTCTCCTCGTGGCGCTGCTGCGTCGTGCGGATGAAGTCGTCGTTCGCGACGTCGAGCGTCTCGAGGAGCGGGAACCACTCCTCGCTCACGAGCTTGTCGACCCACTCCTGCGGGCTCACGCCGTTGGCGGCCGCGGCGCGCATCATCTTCTGGCCGTGCTCGTCGGTGCCCGTGAGCATCCAGGTGTCGTCGCCCGCCTGGCGGTGCCAGCGCGCGAGCGTGTCGACGGCCACCGTCGTGTACCCGTGCCCGATGTGGGGCACATCGCTCGGGTAGTAGATGGGCGTGGTGATGTAGAACGAACCGCCGGAAGTCACCCGTTCAGTCTATTGCCGCGCCGCCTGCGTGTTTCACCGCGGGGGTCGCCGGGCGCGTCCCGCGGGGCGTTTCGTCACATTCAGCCGAGCAGGCTCGCGATGATCGACCCCGCCGCGTCGGATCCCGACCCGCCGTTTTCGACGAACGCGGCGACCGCGAGGTCGCCCTTCGTCGCGATCATCCACGCGTGCGTCGCGAGGTCGCCGTGCTCGTCGGGCTCGCCGAACTCGGCCGTGCCCGTCTTCGCGCCGACGGCCGGCTCGATGCCGTCGAGGAACGAGGCGGATCCGTCCGTCACGACCGACCGCATGAGGGAGCGCAGCGTCTCGGCCTCGTCCGCAGACAGCGGCACCTCGGGCGCGGCCTCGGTCTGCTCGAAGAGCGTCGGCGCCACCGTCTCGCCGGCCGCGACCGACGCCGCGACGGTCGCCATCGCGAGGGGGCTCGCGAGCACGCGGCCCTGGCCGATCATGTCGGCGGCC
>JAJUIM010000068.1 GCA_029267645.1 Microbacterium sp. | reverse complement strand
CGCGTCCGGCTGCCGCTCGCGCGGTTCACGGTCGTGTCGCCGCTCGCAGAGTCGCTCGCCCAGTTCGAGGACATCCTGCGCGAGGAGCTCAACGTGAAGTCGGTCGAGCTCGTGCAGCTCTCCGACACCGCGGCGTCCGAGTACGGCATCAGCCACCGCCTGAGCGTCAACGCGCGCGCGGCCGGCCCGCGCCTCGGCAAGGACGTGCAGCGCGTGATCCGGGCCGCCAAGGACGGGCTGTGGACCGAGGAGGGCGGCGTGGTCACGGCCGACGGGATCGCGCTCGAGCCGCACGAGTACGAGCTCGCGCTGGAGACGTCGGGGCGGCCGGAGGGCGAGGCGCTCGCGATCGTGCCCACGGGCGGCTTCGTCCTGCTGGACACGACGACGACGCCGGAGCTCGAGGCCGAGGGCCTCGTGCGCGACGTGATCCGCGCCGTGCAGGACACCCGCAAGCAGGCCGACTTCGACGTGAGCGACCGGATCCGCCTGCAGCTGCTGTTCACCGACGAGGGCGACAAGGTCGCGGTCGATTCGCGCTACCTCGAGGCGGGGCTCCCCGAGGAGACCCTCGCCCGCGACGTGCGCCTCCTGCTCGCCCCCGACGACGTCGCGGCCCCGGCCTCGGCGGATCCCGCGCAGTGGCCCGCGGCGACCGGCGACGCGGTGGGCGTCGCCGAACCGGAGTTCGTCGCGCTCATCCCCGCCGGCACGTACGCGAACGCGGCCGACTTCTTCGTGGCCGTCACGAGGATCGGAGCCCCCGAGTGAGCGACCGGCAGCGCGCCGACGCCGTCTACGAGAAGCTGCTCGCCCGCGCGGGGGAGGCCTGGGTCGAGCCGCGCCTCGAGCGCACGGCGCGCATCCTCGAGTACCTCGACAACCCGCAGCGCACCTATCGCGTCGTGCACGTCACGGGCACGAACGGCAAGACGTCGACGGCCCGCATGATCGAGTCGCTCGTGCGGGCGCACGGCCTCCGCACGGGGCTGTTCACGAGCCCGCACCTCGTGCGGTTCACCGAGCGGATCCTCATCGACGGGGAGCCGATCTCCGACGAGGCGGTCGCCGACGCGTGGGACGAGATCGAGCCGTTCATCGCGCTCGTCGACGCCGAGCTCGAGGCCGACGACCAGAACCCGCTGACGTTCTTCGAGCTGCTCACGGTGCTCGCTTTCGTCGCGTGCGCCGACGCGCCCGTCGACGTGCTCGTGCTCGAGGTCGGCATGGGCGGCGCGTGGGACTCGACCAACACGGCCGACGGCGACGTCGCGGTCATCGCGCCCGTCGACATCGACCACGCGTCGCGGCTCGGGAACACGCGCGAGGAGATCGCCGAGGTCAAGGCGGGCATCATCAAGCCCCGCGCGCGCGTCGTCTCGGCGCGGCAGGATCCCGGCGTCGCCGCAGTACTGCGCCGCGTCGCGGCCGAGCGGGGAGCGACGATCGCCTTCGAGGGTGACGAGTTCGCGCTCGAGAGCGCCTCGCTCGCGGTCGGCGGGCAGCTCGTCACGATCCGCGGCCTCGCGGGCGCGTACGACGAGGAGTACCTGCCGCTGTACGGCCGACACCAGGGCGCGAACGCGGCCCTCGCGATCGCGGCCGTCGAGTCGCTCATCGGGGCGGGGGAGCAGCGCATCGCGGGCGACGTGCGCACGGAGGGCTTCGCGGAGGCGACCTCGCCCGGCCGCCTGCAGCTGATCGGCACCGAACCGACCGTGCTCGTCGACGCTGCGCACAACCCGCACGGCGCGGCGGCGCTCGTCGAGGCGCTGCGCGAGGCGTTCGACTTCGACGAGTGGGGCGTCGTGCTCGGCGTCATGGCCGACAAGGACATCACGGGCATCATCGCCCAGCTCGCCCCGATCGCGACGCACCTGTTCGCGACCGAGGCCGAGACCGAGCGCGCCGCGTCGGCCGACGAGATCGCCGATGCGGCAGAGGAGCAGGGCCTGCGGCCCACGGTGCACTCGGGCATCGTCGACGCGACCGACGCCGCGCGCGAGTGGGCCTCGGAGGGCGAGAAGCGCGCCGTCGTCGTGGTCGGATCCATCGTGCTCGGCGGCGAGGCGATCGCGCTCGCGCGCGCGGAAGGCTGGAAGAAGTAGATGACAGGCACCGAATCCGCGCCCGCACCGAGGCCGCGCCGCTACAGGACCCTGCCGGAGAAGGTCGGGTCGGTCGTGCTCGCGTTCGAGTCGATCGTCGTGTTCCTCGCGGGGCTCGTGATATACGGCCTGCGTGCGCTGCCCGACGGCGTCGCCGACTGGTGGGGCATCGTCGCGGGCGCCGTGATGTTCGTCGTCACGGTCGCCGCGAGCGGGACGCTCCGCTGGACCTGGGGCCGCGTGCTCGGCTGGATCATCCAGATCGTCATCGCGTGCGGCGCGTTCTTCGTGCCGTCGATCCTGCTCATCACGATCATCTTCGGCGGCCTGTGGGCCTTCGCGATGATCGGGGGATCGCGCATCGAGCGCCGCGTGCAGCAGCAGCGCCTGGGGGCCGAGCAGGGATCCGCAGGCGGCGTCGGGTAGTTTTGTCCCGTCACCTCCCCGACCCAGGAAGGCCTCTCCATGCCCACTGAACAGACCCTCGTCCTCGTCAAGCCCGACGGCGTCGAGCGCGGCCTCACCGGCGAGATCCTCGCCCGCATCGAGCGCAAGGGGTACCGCCTCGCCGACATCCGCAAGTTCACGCCGGCACGCGAGCTGCTCGCCGAGCACTACGCCGAGCACGAGGGCAAGCCGTTCTACGAGCCGCTCATCGAGTTCATGATGTCGGGGGACGTCGTCGCGGTGCGCGTCGAGGGCGACCGCGTGATCGAGGGCTTCCGCTCGCTCGCGGGCACGACCGACCCGACGACCGCGGCGCCCGGCACCATCCGCGGCGACCTCGGCCGCGATTGGGGCCTCGCCGTGCAGCAGAACCTCGTGCACGGCTCGGACAGCCCCGAGTCGGCCGCGCGCGAGCTCGCGCTCTGGTTCGACTGAGCGCAGCGCACGAAGAAGGGGCGTCGCACGGGAGACCGTGCGACGCCCCTTCTTCGTGCGGGCCGGGTCAGCCGAAGATCTGGTCGAGCAGCGGCAGGCGCACGGCCGCGATGACCGCGATGATGAGGTACGACACGGTCGCGAGCAGCGGCAGCCAGCCCATGAGGGTGTCGGCGAGCTTGCGGGCGCCCTGGGGGAGCGGGATCGCGCCGATGCGCACGCTGTGCAGCAGCACGGCGTAGAAGGTCGGGATCGTCACCGACCAGGTGACCATGCACCACGGGCAGAGCGTGCCGAGGAAGAAGATGCTCTGCCAGATCAGCCAGCAGACGAACCCGAAGGCGAACGTCATGCCGAGCGTGAACAGCGCCCAGAACCAGCGGGCGAAGCGGGCGCCCGCGAGCAGCGCCATGCCGACGACGAGCGGCGCCATCCAGCCCATGAGGCCGATGAGCGGGTTCGGGAAGCCGAACACCGAGCCCTGCTCGGACGCGAGGTTCGCACCGCACTGCACGAGCACGCTGAAGTCGCACCCGGCGACGTGCCCGGGATCCTCGAGCGAGGCGATCTTCTCGATCGTCAGCGTGAAGGCGGCGCCGAGGCCGACGATGCCGGCGATGACGAGCCAGATGGCGAGAGCAGTGGGGCGCTTTTGCGCGGGCGCGTGCATGCGTCCAGTCTTCCACCGCACACCTCGCGCGCGACGCGCCGAAACCTGCAAGTGACGTCCGAATGCGCGCCGCGCCGCGGGGATGCGATAATGACAGCAGGATCCCGCCGCGCCTGCGCCCCGGGATCCGTGATGAGAAGACTTCGGAGCGACGACTGCTCCGCGCGGGCCGAGTCCCCGGGACCGGCCGCAGACCGATGAGGAGCCCGACCGCGAGACGCGCGACGGCACGATTTCCACGGGCGCGAGACCGCTCGTGCAGGGAGTTCGCCAGCGATGGCCGAAGACAACACCAACACCACCCCCCAGGACGACGGCGCGACCGAGGTCGCCGAGGCGCAGACCGACGAGCAGGCGCAGGAGCAGAGCGACCGGCCGGACGAGCCGCAGGCCGCGCCCGAGCAGGAGCGCCAGGCCTCCGACGCCGCCGACGAGGAGCCCGAGATCCCGACGGCCGTGAGCCTCGGGCTGCTGCCCGAGAACTTCGTGTCGCGGGTCTCGACGACCCTCAACTTCTACGCGCCCGACATCCGCCTCTTCCCGCCGATCGAGGCGGCGGAGGACGACCGCGATGAGCAGGGCGACGACGCGGGCGGCAACCGCTCGTCGCGTCGCCGTCGCCGTCGTGGCGGCTCGGGCGGAGACGGCCAGGGCGAGGCGCGCAAGCGCGTCGTCGAGGTCGTCACCGAGCCGCAGCGCATCAAGGGATCCACGCGCCTCGAGGCGAAGAAGCAGCGCCGCCGCGACGGTCGCGAGGCGGGGCGCCGCCGCACGGTCGTGACGGAGGCCGAGTTCCTCGCCCGCCGCGAGTCGGTCGACCGCCAGATGGTCGTGCGCTCGAAGCAGAACCGCACGCAGATCGGCGTGCTCGAGGACGGCGTGCTCGTCGAGCACTACGTCGCTCGCGCGCAGGACGCGTCGCTCATCGGCAACGTCTACCTCGGCCGCGTGCAGAACGTGTTGCCGAGCATGGAGGCGGCGTTCGTCGACATCGGGCGCGGCCGCAACGCCGTGCTCTACTCGGGCGAGGTCGACTGGGACGCCGTCGAGACGGGCAACCAGCCCCGCCGCATCGAGCTCGCGCTGAAGCCCGGCGACAAGGTCCTCGTGCAGGTCACGAAGGATCCCGTGGGCCACAAGGGCGCGCGCCTCACGAGCCAGATCTCGCTCCCGGGCCGCTACCTCGTGTACGTGCCGGGCGGATCCATGAACGGCATCTCGCGCAAGCTGCCCGACACCGAGCGCGCGCGCCTGAAGAAGATCCTCAAGAAGGTGCTGCCGGAGTCGGCGGGCGTCATCGTGCGCACGGCCGCGGAGGGCGCGACCGAGGAGCAGCTGACGCGCGACGTCAACCACCTCGCGCAGCAGTGGGAGCACATCCAGAAGCAGGTCGAGAAGGGCACGGCCCCGAACCTCCTGCACAGCGAGCCAGACCTGCTCGTCAAGATCGTCCGCGACGTCTTCAACGAGGACTTCCAGAAGATGATCATCCAGGGCGACGACTCGTACGGGACGATCACGGGCTACCTCGAGCGCGTCGCGCCCGACCTGCTCGAGCGCGTCGAGCGGTACGAGGGCGAGAAGGATCCGTTCGACGAGTTCCGCATCACGGAGCAGATCGAGAAGGCACTCGACCGCAAGGCCTGGCTGCCCTCGGGCGGCTCGCTCGTGATCGACCGCACCGAGGCGATGACGGTCATCGACGTCAACACGGGCAAGTTCGTCGGCTCGGGCGGCAATCTCGAGGAGACCGTCACGAAGAACAACCTCGAGGCCGCGGAGGAGATCGTGCGCCAGCTGCGGCTGCGCGACATCGGCGGCATCATCGTCGTCGACTTCATCGACATGGTGCTCGAGTCGAACCGCGACCTCGTGCTGCGCCGCCTCATCGAGTGCCTCAGCCGCGACCGCACGAAGCACCAGGTCGCCGAGGTCACCTCGCTCGGCCTCGTGCAGATGACGCGCAAGAAGATCGGCCTCGGCCTGCTCGAGACGTTCAGCGAGCCGTGCGAGGTCTGCGCGGGTCGCGGCGTCATCGTGCACCACGACCCCGTCGCGAAGCACCGCTCGAGCGGTTCGAGCAGTGGGCGCCGCTCGCGGGGCGGCAACGGCGGCGGCAATGGCAATAGCGGCGGCAAGGCGCGGCCGGCGAAGGTCGAGCGCGCGCCCGAGAAGGACGAGTCGGCGCACGTGAACACCGAGAGCGCGAAGTCGGCGCTCGCGAAGATCGCGGCCTCGACCATCGGGGGCCACGACCACGCGTCCGAGGCGGAGGCGCAGCCGGCCCCGGCCGCGGCGCCCGCCTCGCTCGACCAGCTCGCGACGATCCTCCCCGAGGGGCCGCGGGGCGCCGAGCACGACGCGTCGGGATCCGACGACGAGCGTCCGCGCAAGCCGCGGCGCCGCCGCGCGAGCGACGCGGGCGGGTCGACGACTGCTTCGACGCCGTCGAACAGCCTGCTCGACTCGGTGCTCAACGCGCTCCCGGAGCCCAAGGCGCCCGGTCAGGGCCGCTCGCGCCGCCGCGTGACGACCGCCGCGCTGCAGGGCACGGCCGTCGATGTGACCGCGTCGCGCGAGGACGAGAAGGACTGACAGCGGGGCGGGTCAGCGATCCTTCGCGCGCACGCGCAGCCCCGAGGCGATGAGCGCGCGCGTGAGCTGGCCCGCCGTCACCCGGCGCGCGCCGGCGGCCACGAGGTCGTCGACGCGCTCCTCGGGGACGTCGTAGTGGTCGAGGTCGAAGGCCTGCGGCGGGATCCCGGCGCGCGCCGCGAACGCGTGCAGCTCGTCGAGGTCGCTGTCGCTGACGAGGTGCGACCAGAGGCGCCCGTGCGCGGGCCACAGGGGAGTGTCGACGAGGATGGCCATCGTCGCCAGCATAGATCCGGATCCGCATCGGGCGACGCGCCGCTGGCACTGATTGCCTCTTCTCAGCGGGATCGGGTAAAGTAAACCGCTGGTGCGTCCTTCGGTCGCGCGCTCTCCCACTGGCGGCGCGACTCACACCATTCGGACGCGCCCCGCACACCCAGTGCGGTGAATGAGGGACGTGTCGTGCCCTGCTCCCTCGGGGCGAGACACCCTGACTTTCCCGTGAGATTCGGATGGCGCCCGCGCCGTCCCCAATGAAACAGGTATCAACGTGGTTTACGCAGTTGTTCGCGCCGGTGGCCGGCAGGAGAAGGTCGAGGTCGGCTCGATCATCACGCTCGATCGTGTCCAGGCTGCCGAGGGTGAGTCGATCGAGCTGCCCGCCGTCCTCTTCGTCGACGGCGACGCCGTGACGACCGACGCCGATGCGCTGTCGAAGGTCACGGTCACGGCCGAGGTTCTGAACGACCTCCGCGGCCCGAAGATCGTCATCCAGAAGTACAAGAACAAGACCGGCTACAAGAAGCGCCAGGGCCACCGTCAGGAGCTCACGCGCGTCAAGGTCACCGGCATCAAGTAAGGCGGAGAGACAGACATGGCACACAAGAAGGGCGCAAGCTCCACCCGCAACGGTCGTGACTCGAATGCGCAGCGTCTCGGCGTGAAGCGCTTCGGCGGCCAGGAGGTCAACGCCGGCGAGATCCTCGTCCGCCAGCGCGGCACCCACTTCCACCCCGGCGCCAACGTCGGGCGCGGCGGGGACGACACCCTGTTCGCTCTCGCGGCCGGCGCCGTCGAGTTCGGCAGCAAGGGCGGCCGCAAGGTCGTCAACGTGGTGGCCGCCGCCGAGTAATGGCGCGACACCCAGTGCATTCTGCATCCGGAACGGGGGCGGGCTGAAGCTCGCCCCCGTTCTGCGTCATATCCGCCCGAGGGCGTGCTCCCACGAGGCATTTCGAGAAGAGGCTCCATGGTCACGTTCGTCGACGAGGTCACCCTGCACCTGAAGGCGGGCAACGGCGGCAACGGCTGCGTGTCGGTCCGCCGTGAGAAGTTCAAGCCGCTCGCCGGCCCCGACGGCGGCAACGGCGGCGACGGCGGCGACATCGTCCTCGTCGCCGACCCGCAGACGACGACGCTGCTGGCGTACCACCACTCGCCGCACCGCAAGTCGCCGAACGGCGGCTTCGGCATGGGCGACATGCGCTCGGGCGCGCACGGCGAGGTGCTGGAGCTCCCCGTGCCCGTCGGCACGGTCGTGAAGGATCCGTCCGGCGAGGTGCTCGCAGACCTCATCGAGCCGGGCATGCGCTTCGTCGCGGCGGCAGGCGGCCAGGGCGGCCTGGGCAACGCGGCGCTGTCGTCGCAGAAGCGCAAGGCCCCGGGCTTCGCGCTGCTCGGCACCTCCGGCTGGGAGGGCGACGTCGTGCTCGAGCTGAAGACGCTCGCCGACATCGCGCTCGTGGGCTTCCCGTCCGCGGGCAAGTCGAGCCTCATCGCGGCGGTCTCGGCCGCACGCCCCAAGATCGCGGACTACCCGTTCACGACGCTGCACCCGAACCTCGGCGTCGTGCAGGCGGGCGACACGCGCTACACCGTCGCTGACGTGCCGGGCCTCATCGAGGGCGCCGCCGAGGGGCGGGGCCTCGGGCTCGAGTTCCTGCGCCACGTCGAGCGCTGCACGGCGCTCGTGCACGTGCTCGACTGCGCGACGCTCGAGCCGGGCCGCGACCCGCTGAGCGACCTCGAGACGATCCGCGCCGAGCTCGGCCGCTACGAGGTGCCCGAGGGGCAGATCCCGCTGCTCGAACGGCCCCAGGTCGTCGTGCTCAACAAGATCGACGTGCCGGAGGCCGAGGAGCTCGCGGAGTTCGTGCGCGGCGACATCGAGGCGCTCGGCTACCGCGTCTTCGAGGTGTCGACGATCGCCCACCGAGGCCTCCGCGAGCTGACCTACGCGCTCGGCGAGAT
>JAJUIM010000423.1 GCA_029267645.1 Microbacterium sp. | reverse complement strand
GTTGAGCCACGCGAGGAACGCGACGCCCGTCTTGTAATAGAACGTCGGGGCCGCGAACACCTGGCGGCTCAGCGCCTCCGTCGGCTGCAGCAGCGAGTAGTAGCGATCGGGATCCCCCGCGTCGAGCGCCTGGATCGCGGCCGACGCGACGGGCGTGATCGCCGCGAACGCGCCGAGCAGCGCGTCGGAGTGCGTGCGCGACGTGTCGGCCGAGCGCTCAGGCTGCTCGGCCTGCGGCACGTCGGCCCCGCCGATGAGCCCGACGTAGTTGTAATCGTCGCCCGTGAACATGCGTACACCCTCGGGCAGGCGCTCGCGCACCGACACCTCGGACGCGGCATCGAGCAGGCTCATCTTGATGCCCGCGATCCGCGAGGCGTGCTCGCCGATGATGTCGATCACGACGTCGGACGCCGCGCGCCAGTCGGAGGATCCGAAGTACCCCTCGAGCTGCGGGTCGAACGCGGTGCCGAGCCAGTGCAGCACGACCGGCACGGTCGCCTGTTCGAGGACCGCGCGGTACACGCGGCGGTAGTCGTCGGCCGAGGTCGCGGTGCGCGCGAGGTGGCGGCTCGCCATGAGCACGGGCACGGCGCCGTGCTCCTCGGCGTGGTGCAGCTGGCTCTTGTAGGCGTCGATGATCTGCTCGAGCGTGAGCGAGGCGTCGTCGACGTGGTCGGTGTTGACGCCGACAGCGACGGATCCGCCCTCCTCGCGGGCGACCTCGGCGCTGCGTGCGATGAGCTCGCGCACCGCGGCGGCGTCGATGCCCATGTTGCGCTGCGCCGTGTCCATGGCGTCGGCGACGCCGAGGCCCCACGAGTACACGGAGCGGCGGAACGCGAGCGTCGCGTCCCAGTCGATCTCGGCGGGCTGCCCGGGGGTGTTGTCGGCCCAGGCGATCGGCACGACGTGCGCTGCGGCGTACGCGACGCGCGAGCGCAGGCCGTCCGCCGGCTTCTGGAAGCCGGGCGCCTCGTTGAGGGGCGCGGTCGTGACGGATCCGTCTGCGCCCAGCAGGGTGAGTGCGTCGGCCATCGTCAGTCCAGCGTGATCTCGTCGAGCGCGACCTTCGCGCCGGTGCGGTTCGACTCGAGGCCGGCCTGCGCGAGCTGCATGCCGCGGGCGCCCGCGAGCAGGTCGAACGGGTAGTCGGTGCCCGTCACGTAGCTCGTGAGGAACTCCTGCCACTGCTGGCGGAAGCCGTTGAGGAAGACGTCGTTCGTGGGCACCTGCTGCCACGTCGCGTCGTAGTCGATCGTGTCCTCGAGGTCGGGGTTCCAGACCGGCTTCGGCGTGGCCTGGCGCGGCTGGATCTTGGCGCCGAAGAGGCCGACGACGGCGGATCCGTGGGTGCCGTCGACGTGGAACTCGACGAGCTCGTCGCGGTTCACGCGCGTGGTCCAGCTCGAGTTGATCTGCGCAACGGCGCCGCCGTCGAGCTCGAACACGCCGTACGCCGCGTCCTCGGCGGTCGCGTCGTAGCGCTCGCCCTTCTCGTCCCAGCGCTCGGGGATGTGCGTCGAGGCCTGCGTGTAGACGCTCTTGACCGAGCCGAAGAGGTTCTCGAGCACGTAGTTCCAGTGCGGGAACATGTCGACGATGATGCCGCCGCCGTCCTCGACGCGGTAGTTCCAGCTCGGGCGCTGCGCGGGCTGCCAGTCGCCCTCGAAGACCCAGTAGCCGAACTCGCCGCGCACCGAGAGGATCCGGCCGAAGAAGCCCGAGTCGATCAGGCGCTTGAGCTTCTGCAGGCCGGGCAGGTAGAGCTTGTCGTGCACGACGCCGGCCTTGACGCCGGCCTCCTTGGCGAGCTTCGCGAGCTCGATCGACTCCTCGAGCGACTCGGCCGTCGG
>JAJUIM010000256.1 GCA_029267645.1 Microbacterium sp. | reverse complement strand
GTCGTCCTCGACCTCGACCTGCGCGACGTCGGCGATCGTGTAGGTCTCGGGCATCGTGACGGCGCCCGTCGACGGATCGACCTGCGGCTCGGCGTCGGAGATGAGCGGGAGGCTGCGGATGTCGTCGACCGACGCGAGCTTGACGCCCGTCTGCACCGTGAGCGTCTCGCCGTCCTGCGTGATCTCGCCGCCTGGGAAGAGGTTGCCGTTCTGCTCGAGCGCGTCGTTGATCGCCTGCTGGGTGACGCCCGCCGTCTGCAGGTTCTGCGGCAGCGGCGTGATCGTGATCCGCTGGCCCGCCGCGCCGGCGATCGACGCCGTGCCGACGCCCTCGACGTCCTCGACCTCGGGGATCACGAGATTCTCGAGATCCTCCTGCGCCGTCGCGGGGTCGTCGAATCCGGATACGGCGACCTGGAGGACGGGCAGCTCATCGAGCGAGAGCGCGACGACCTGCGGATCCGCGTCTTCGGGAAGCTGGCTCGAGATGCGGCTGATCGCCTGCTGCATCTTCTGCTCGGCCGTGGCCATGTCGGTGCCGTAGTCGAACATCGCCTGGACGACCGACATGTTCGACGAGCTCGTGGCGGTCGTCGAGTCGAGGTCGGGGACCTGCTGGATCGCCTCCTCGATCGGCGTCGACACGTCCTCCTCGACCACGTCGGGCGAGGCGCCGGGGTAGCTCGTCGTGACCATGAGCGCCGGCAGCTCCATGGACGGGATGAGCTCCTGCTTGAGGCTCGTCAGCGAGACGCCGCCGACGATCGCGGCGCAGATCGTGATGAGCGCGATGAGGGCGCGGTTCTTGAGACTGAGGACGGCAAGTTTCGACACAGAGGATCCTCGGTGGGAGCAGGCGTGTGGGCGGCGGATCCGCCGTCGATACAGTCGCGTATCCGCCCTGCAAGTCTGTCATGCCTTCCCTTTGCCTCCCGTGGGAAGCGGGAAAGATCATCCTCTGGTACTACGCCAGGGCGGATCCCGCCGCGAGCCCCGCGATCGCGGCGATCGCGCAGGCGGCGAGCGTGCCGAGCGCGTTCGCCGCGGCGAGCGCGCGGCGACCCTTCCGCCAGAGCTGCGCGCTGTCGGCCGAGACGGTGCCGAACGTCGTGTAGCCGCCGAGCAGGCCCGTGCCGACGACCGCGAACCACGGCGCGCTCTCCGCGCCGAGCCCCACGAGCACGGCGAAGGCGAAGCATCCCGTGACGTTGACGACGAGGATCGGCCACGGCAGCGCGCCTCGGCGACGCGACGTCAGCGCGACGTCGACGAGCCAGCGGAGTCCGGCGCCCGCGCCGCCCGCGGCCGCGACGGCGAGCGCGAGGAGCGGATCCGCCGTCATGACGTCGCCCGCCGGCGAGCGATGGCGGATCCTCCCGCGAGCCCGGCGCCCGCCGCGAGGGCGCCGAGGATCACGGTGCCCGCGAGGCCCGCCGCCGCGACGACGACGCCGGGTGCGCCCGTCAGCCACGGCACGAGAGCGCTGTACGAGGTGAAACCGCCGAGCGCGCCCGTGCCGAGGAATGCGCGCAGGCGGCGCGCGTCGCCGGCGGCGCCGATCAGCAGGCCGAGCAGCGCGGATCCGGCGACGTTGATCAGCAGGACGGCGACGACGCCGTCACCCGGCCACGCAAGGGCGAGGAGGAAGCGCGCGAGAACGCCCATCGCCCCGCCCGCGACGACGAGAGGCAGCTGCCCCCAGTCGATGCGCGGACGGGGCGATGGGGCGAGGCTCACGCCTCGTCGAAGATGGGCTTGTCGTCGGCGACGGGCTCGTCGATCGGCACCACGAGCAGCGGGCGGTGCTGCCGGTGCGACAGGCGCGCCGCGACGGATCCGGTGAAGAACTCGCGCACCGACTCGCCGAACCCGCGCTTGCGCGTGCCGAGCACGATGAGGGGCGAATCGATCTTGTTCGCGAAGTGCTTGATGGCGAGCGCGGGGTCGCCGACGAGCTGCGTCGTCGACCACTCGACGCCCGTGGCCTCGAGCGCCTTCGAGACGTCGCGCGTGACCTCGGCGAGTTCCTCCGCGCCCGCGTCGACGTTGATGTCGATGGGGGCGGTGTGCGGCGCGCCGTCGGGATCCTCGTACGTGACGAAACGTGTCACGTCGACGTGCACGACGACGAGGGGCGTTCCGAGCAGCTTCGCGTAGCGCGCGGCCTCCGTGACGACGCGCGCGGGCTGATCGGGGATGATGGCCGCGATGACGGCGCCTGTGGGCGCGGTTGCGGCGTTCTGGGTGTCCGACATGTGATGCGCACCTCCTGCCTGCGGAGCCCGCCGTTCAGGCCCCGTGGTACCCTGGAGCTTACTCTTTCCGGAGGATTTCCGGGTGCCATGAAAGCATGTATCTGCATAGGGTTTGAGCAATCGCCCACAGATCGACGTTAAAGGGGGTCGACGCGCTATGGGGCGTGGCCGTCAGAAGGCGAAACACACCAAGCTCGCTCGAGAGCTGAAGTCGTTCAGTCCCGCCGTGGACTATGCGGCTCTCGAACGCGAGCTCACGCATAACAAGGGCGATGACGAGTACGTCGACCGCTGGGCCGACATGTACGAGGACGAAGACGAAGACGACGAGCACGCCCGAGTCTGACTTCTCACCACCACAGACGACGAGCGCCGCAGGATCCTCCTCGCGGCGCTCGTCGTCTTTGCGCTAGTCGGCCGAGATGCGGCGCATGCGCCGGTCGAGCAGCACGAACACGACCGTGCCCACGACGAGCAGCGCGAGCATCGGCAGATACGCGATCCGGAACAGCTCCATCGAGTAGTCGGCGGGCGTCTCGGCTCCCTGCAGCGTGAGCATCGATCCCGTCATCCAGATGATGACGAGCGCACCCGAGAATCCGCCCGTGTTGACGACGCCGTTGGCGCGCGCCGCGAGATGACCCGGCACGAAGTCGCGCGAGATGTCGAACGCCGTGAGGGATGCGGGGCCGCCGACGCCCGTCGCGAGGGCGAGGATCGCGAGCACCGACCACGGCGTCGGCGCTGGCCACGCGAGCGCGAGGGCCCAGGCCGCCACCTGCACGAGCACGGCGCCGACGATGATCCGCGCGCGCAGGCGCGGGCGCCCCGCGACGGCGCGGCCGATGACGACGCCCGCGACCATGCCCGTCACGGGGATCACGACGAGGAAGGCGCCGACGCCGCCCGCGTCGAGGCCCGCGCCGTGCTCGAGGAACAGCGGCCCCCACGTCACGACGAACGCCGTGAAGGCCGCGCTCGTGATGAGGTGCGCCGTGAACGCGAGCCAG
>JAJUIM010000357.1 GCA_029267645.1 Microbacterium sp. | reverse complement strand
CGCGGACGTCGAGCGACAGATCCCGGATCGCGGGGCGCGGCGCATCCGGGTACGTCACGCGGACGCCGCGCAGCGAGACGAGCGGCTGCGTCACCGGGCGGCTCGGCGGCGGGGGTTCACGCCCGCGCGCTCGAGCGAGCGGCCGACGCCGAGGGCGACGAGCGTCCACGCGACGGGGCCGAGCAGCGACAGCATGAGGTAGGCGATGCCAGCCCAAAGCGGCAGCTGCGCGAGGTCGGCGGCGAACCACACGGCGGTCGCGACAATCGCGCCGTTCACGAGCGCCGAGATGAGGTAGCGCCACCAGCCCCACGCGCGGTACCGGAAGCCGGCCGCGACGAGCTCCTGCACGCCGCCGAAGAGCAGGGCCGTGCCGAGGAACTGGGGGATGTAGACGGGCGCGACGGCGCAGCTGACGAGCGCCGCGAGGCCGTGCGTGAGCAGCGCGACCCACGGGGCGCGGAAGAGCTCCTGCGCGATGATGCCCGGCATGACGTGCACGCCGAGCATGAGGCCGTAGAGGAACGGCGTGGCCGCGAGAACGGGAATCGTGAGCCAGCCCTCGATGCCTCCGAGCAGCCCCGTCGCGACGCCGATCGCGGCGCAGACGAGCAGCACGCGCGTGGACAGAGCGGCGAGGCGGGACACGCCCCTGAGCCTAGTCGGCGCACCTGACAGGCGACTTCTCCACAGCTGGGAGACCCCGTCCGGCGGCGCGCTCCTAGAGTGGGAGGCATGACGCACCCGCCGTACGATGTCGCGCCCGATGACGGCTGGGTGCCGCCCGAGGAGCCGCCGGGCGACATGTACGCCGACTTCGAGGGCGGCCCGGTCGAGTGGGCGGATCCGTTCGCGGCGCCCTCGGGCCCGCCCGCACAGGAGCCCCCGCCCCGCGCGGCACGCGGATCCCGCTTCGCGACGGGCCTCGAGGCGCTCCACAACGTGTACGGCTACGACGCGTTCCGCGGCGACCAGGCCGAGATCGTCGACCAGGTGATCGGGGGCGGCGACGCGATCGTCCTCATGCCGACGGGCGGCGGCAAGAGCGTCTGCTACCAGGTGCCCGCGCTCGTGCGCGAGGGCACGGGGCTCGTCGTCTCGCCGCTCATCGCGCTCATGCACGACCAGGTCGACGCGCTGCGCGCCAACGGCGTCGCGGCCGCCTACCTCAACTCGACGCAGAGCCCCGCCGAGCGCGCGGACGTCGAGCGCGCCTACCTGTCGGGCGAGCTCGACCTCATCTACGTCGCGCCCGAGCGGCTGTCGAGCCCCGCGACGCGCGCGCTGCTCGGCCGCGGCACGCTGAGCGTCATCGCGATCGACGAGGCGCACTGCGTGAGCCAGTGGGGCCACGACTTCCGGCCCGACTACCTCGCGCTGGGCGACCTCGGCGAGGCGTTCCCGGGCGTTCCCCGCGTGGCCCTCACGGCGACCGCGACGCGCGAGACGCACCGCGAGATCACCGAGCGCCTGCACCTCGAGACCGCCCGGCACTTCGTGTCGAGCTTCGACAGGCCGAACATCCAGTACCGCATCGAAGCGAAGACCGACGCGCGCCGCCAGCTGCTGCAGTTCATCCGCTCGCAGCCCGAGGGCGCAGCGGGCATCGTCTACGCGCTCAGCCGCAAATCGGTCGAGCAGACCGCGAGCTTCCTCGCGGGGCAGGGCATCGACGCGATCCCGTACCACGCCGGGCTCCCTGCCGAGACGCGCGCGGCGCACCAGGCGCGGTTCCTGCGCGAGGACGGCGTCGTGGTCGTCGCGACGATCGCCTTCGGCATGGGCATCGACAAGCCCGACGTGCGCTTCGTCGCGCACATCGACCTGCCGAAATCGGTCGAGGGCTACTACCAGGAGACGGGCCGCGCGGGGCGCGACGGCGAGCCGAGCGTCGCCTGGATGGCGTACGGCCTGGGCGACGTCGTGCAGCAGCGGCGCATGATCCAGCAGGGCGAGGGCGACCGCACGCTGCAGATGCGCCAGCAGCAGCACCTCGACGCGATGCTGGCGCTGTGCGAGACAGTCTCGTGCCGCAGACAGAACCTGCTCGCCTACTTCGGGCAGGATTCCGGGCCGTGCGGCAACTGCGACACGTGCCTCGAGCCGCCCAAGACGTGGGACGGCCTCGTCGCGTCGCAGAAGCTCATGTCGACGATCGTGCGCCTGCAGCGCGAGCGCGGGCAGTCGTTCGGTGCGGGGCACCTGATCGACATCCTCCGCGGATCCGACAATGAGCGGATCCGCCGCTTCCGTCACGATCAGCTCGCGACGTACGGCATCGGCGCCGACCTATCGGAGCAGGACTGGCGCAGCGTGATCCGGCAGCTGCTCGCACGCGGCCTCCTCGCACCGCAGGGCGAGT
>JAJUIM010000232.1 GCA_029267645.1 Microbacterium sp. | reverse complement strand
GCCCTCGTCGCGAAGGAGCCCGTCGAGGGCATCGACATCCCGACCGCGGCGTCGCAGGGCTACGACATCTCGCTCGCCAACTGGCGCATGCTCGCCGCGCCCTCGGGGCTCACGGACGACGAGGTCGACGGGCTCACGGAGCTCGTGCTCGACACGATCGAGACCCCCGAGTGGCAGGACGCGGTCGACCGCTACCACTGGACCGAGCAGGTCATCACGGGCGATGACCTCGACGCCTTCCTCGACGAGGAGCGGGCGCGCATCGAGACGCTGTACGAGGAGATGGGACTGTGAGCGGATCCAACAACCCGACGGCCGTTTCGGCCGTCGTCGGCGAGCGGCTGCTCTTCGGCCGCCGCTCCGGGCGGCTCTCGGCGCTCATCCCGCCGCTCATCATGCCGCTGTTCATCGCGGTCTTCGCAACCTACCTCGCGGTCGGCATCGCGACGATGGAAATCCCCGAGGGCACCGCCTTCCCCGGGCCCCAGTTCTTCCCCGCGATCATCATGGGCGGCCTGTACCTCTTCGCCGTCCTGCTCGTGATCAGCGCCGTCCGCGAGTGGCGCGCGCCGGCCGAGGACGACGACACGGACGACGCGACCGAGGCGACGACGTCGACGCTCGTCACCCGCCGCGTCGGCATGGACTGGGCCTCGTTCGCGTGGGTCGTCGGATCCGTGCTCGTGTTCGCCCTCACCCTGCACTACATCGGCTGGGTCGTCGGCGCGGCGCTGCTGTTCTGGTGCGTCGCGCGCGGCTTCGGGGAGCGCAGGCCCGTCGCATCGCTCGTCGTGGGGCTCACCGTGAGCTCGCTCACCTACATCGCATTCGACATGGGCCTCGGCCTGTCGCTGCCGTCCGGCATCCTCGGAGGGGGTTTCTGAAATGGAGTCACTTCAGCTTCTCGCCGAGGGATTCGCGGGCGCGCTCAGCCTCGAGAACCTCGTCTGGGTCATCGTCGGCTGCCTCCTCGGCACCGCCGTCGGCGTCATGCCGGGCCTCGGCTCGTCGATGGCCGTCGCCCTGCTCCTGCCCGTGACCTTCTCGCTCGAGCCCACGGCCGCCTTCATCATGTTCGCGGGCGTGTACTTCGGCGGCCTGTTCGGCGATTCGACCATGGGCATCCTCATGAATACGCCGGGCCAGGCCTCGGCGATCGCCTCGACCTTCGAGGGCCACAAGATGGCCAAGCAGGGGCGGGCGGCGCAGGCACTCGCGACGGCCGCGATAGGCGCCTTCATCGGCGGCTTCGTCGCGTCGATCCTCGTCGTCTTCCTCGCGCCCGCGCTCGCCGACTTCTCGTCGCAGTTCGGCCCCGCCGAGTTCTTCGCGCTCGCCGTGTTCGCGTTCGTCGCGACGTCGTCGGTCGTGACCGACAGCCCGGTCAAGGGCCTCGCGTCGCTGTTCCTCGGCCTCGGCATCGCCGTCATCGGCATCGACGGCGTCTCGGGCGCGCCCCGCTTCACGATGGGATCCCCGAACCTCTTCGACGGCGTCTCGCTCGTGACCGTGACGGTCGCGGTGCTCGCGCTCGGCGAGGTCATCTACGTCGCCTGCCTCGAGCGGCACCGCGAGGGCGGCACCATGATCCGCCCCTCGGGCCGCCCGTGGCTGTCGCGCAAGGAACTGCGCGAGGCGGCGCCCGCGTGGGCGCGCGGCACCGTCATCGGCCTGCCGTTCGGCATCGTGCCGGCCGGCGGATCCGAGATCCCGACGTTCCTCGCCTACGGCCTCGAGAAGAAGCTCGACGGCCGTCGCAAGAAGCCCATGTTCGGCAAGGGCGCGATCCGCGGCCTCGCGGCGCCCGAGGCGGCCGGCAACTCGACGACGGGCATGGCCATGGGCGCCCTGCTCGCCCTCGGCCTGCCGATCTCGGCGACCGCGGCGATCATGCTCGCGGCCTTCCGCCAGTACGGCCTGCAGCCGGGGCCCCTGCTGTTCGAGCGCGCACCCGACCTCGTGTGGGCGCTGCTCGCGAGCTTCTTCATCGCGATGATCGTGCTGCTGATCCTCAACCTGCCGTTCGCGATGCTGTGGGCGAAGCTCCTGCTCATCCCTCGCCCATACCTCTACGCGGGCATCACGGTGCTGTGCACGCTCGGCATCTACGCCACGTCGGGCGAGGTGTTCGACCTGCTGCTGCTCCTCGGCATCGGCATCGTCGGATTCATCATGCGCGCGGTCGACTTCCCGCTCGCCCCGCTCATCATCGGCATGGTGCTCGGCCCCGTCGCCGAGACGGGCCTGCGCGACGCCGCCATGAGCTCGAACGGCGACTTCAGCATCCTCGTGCAGAGCCCCATCTCGATCACGCTCTACGCCGTGCTGCTCGTCGTCATCGGGTTCACGGCGTGGAACCGGATCGCGGCGCGCCGGAAGGAGCGCGTGGGCGCCTGACGCGCGCAGGAGACGGGCGGCCGGGCCGCGGCAGAATGGGATCCATGACGCCGCGACCCGGCCGCCGCCGCGTGCTCCTCATCGACAACCACGACTCGTACACGGGCAGCCTGCACCAGCTGCTGTGGCGGGCGACGGGCGAGCGCCCCGAGCTCGTGCAGAGCGACGCCCTCGACCTCGGCTCGCTCGACGACTTCTCGCACATCGTGCTGGGGCCGGGGCCGGGCGACCCGCAGGATCCCGTCGACACGGGCCGCGGCCTCGAGGTGCTGCGGCGGGCCCGCGTGCCTGTGCTCGGCGTGTGCCTCGGGTTCCAGCAGATGGCGGTCGCCGCGGGCGGATCCGTCGTGCGCGCCGCCCGCCCCGCCCACGGCGTGATCGAGCGCGTGACGCACGACGGATCCGCCCTCTTCGACGGCGTGCCCGCGGCGTTCGACGCCGTGCGCTACCACTCGCTCGTCGTCGCCGAGCCCGCGCCGTTCGACATCACGGCCCGCGCAGGCGACGGCACGCCCATGGCGGGCGCGGCGCCCGAGCGATCCTGGTTCGGTGTGCAGTTCCACCCCGAATCGATCGCGAGTGAACACGGGTCGCGCATCGTCGACGCGTTCCTTCGCATGGGGGAGGGGCGCGGCGTCGCGCGGGCGAACCCGATTCGTGAACAGCAGTTCACCCAGGGCGAGCCGTGGCGACTGTGGTCCGAACGGATCCCCGCCCTGCCCGACGCGGCGGCCATCTTCGAGGCGTGCTGCGGCGGCGCCGAGACGGCCGTCTGGCTCGACAGCGCGCAGCCCGCCTACGGCATGGGGCGCTGGTCGCTGCTCGGCGTGCCCGATGGGCCGCGCGACCACGTGCTCGCGTACGACGCCGCGACCGGATCCATGACGCGCGACGGCGCGGCCGTGCGGGGCGACGTCTGGGACGCGCTCGCGCGCGAGATCGACGCGCACCCCGTGGAGGCGGGCGACCTGCCGTTCGCGGGCGGGTACGTCGGATCCATCGGCTACGGCGCGAAGGCCGTCGGCCGGTCGGGCGGCGGCGCTCCCGACGCCCAGCTCGTGCACCTCAGCCGCTTCGTGCTCCTCGATCACGAGCGCGGCGAGACGCACGTCGTCGCCGTCGGCCCCGACGAGGACGAGCCCGGCGCGCGGGCGTGGATCGCGCGCGCT
>JAJUIM010000055.1 GCA_029267645.1 Microbacterium sp. | reverse complement strand
ACGATCTCGACGCTCCTGCAGATCGCGACGGCCCTCGAGGTCGACGTGTCGGAGCTCGTCGTCGGGCTCCGCCCCGAGGACCTGCAGAACGGGCGCTATCCTTACGGCTATTCGGAGGCGTCGGAGCGACGTCGCGCCCGCACCGCGTACTAGCGCGGCACTAGGTCACGAACTGCCAGAGGAGCTCTTCGTCGACGCCCGCGCGGCGCCAGCTGATCGTCACGCAGAGGTCGGCCGTGTCGAGGCCGCACAGGCAGAGGTCGTTCTCGTCGCCCGGCAGCACGAGACCCCAGCGCTCGGTCGTCACGACGTCGCCCGCGCGGATGATCGCCCGCGCGTACTCGAGCGGCTCGTCGGACGCGTTGACGACGACGGGGTGCGGTGGATCGGGGTGCACGGCCCACGGTGTGGCGCGGGCGGAGGGCAGCGGCCTGCTGTTCGTCGTGATCATGCCCGCAGGATACGAAGAACCCCCGACATCCGTTCGCACGGATGTCGGGGGCACCGGGGAAGGGTCAGGAGAGGACGGCGTTCGCGCGCTCGAGATCCTCGGCGAAGTCGACCTCGACCGCGTACAGGTCGCTGATGTCCATCGCGGCGACCCGCACGCCGTTCTCGGCGATCGCGAGCTCGAGGCCGCGCTCGAAGTAGTCCTGGTCGTCGACGCGCTGCAGCTGCTGGACGAGCGCGCGCTTGTCGTGGCGCGAGACGTAGTTGATGCCCACGGCCTCGCCGATGCCGCCGACGACGGTCTTCGACAGCTCCTTGACGAAGCCGTGCTCGTCGAGCGTGTACTTGACCTCCTCGTCGCTGACCTTCGAGGTGTTGACGGTCACGAACGACTGCTCGCGCTCGATGAGCTCGACGGCGCGGCCGAGGACGCGCGGGTCGAAGACGACGTCGCCGTTCATCCACAGCACGCCGCCGCGGCCCGTCGCCGTGAGCGCGCGCAGGAGGCTCTTCGACGTGTTCGTGACGTCATAGTTCTCGTTGTGCACGTAGTCGGCGGCGGGGAAGGCGTCGATGATCGTCTCGGCGCGGTAGCCCACGACGGTCGTGATCCGCGCGTCGGAACCGAACGCGGCGCGGATGTTGTCGTGCTGCTGCTGCATGATGGTGCGTCCGTCGGACAGCGTCGTGAGCGACTTCGGCAGCGCGCGGCCGAGGCGCGTGCCCATGCCGGCGGCGAGGATGACGGTCTGGAGGGTCATGCGGAAAGCTCCTTGATCTGGGGGAGGCCTGAGCCCGTGAAACCCCGGCGCCGTATGTCGACGTCCTGGTCGGCAGTTCACCCGGATTTCATCCCGTGTCTGCCGTCACGATACCAACGCATGCCGAGAATGTCCGGATCTTCGGGGGATGCGGAGGAACTCGTGACCTCGCCGTTCACGACGTGTTCCTCGGGGCCGCGCGGCGCGCGGTTGCTAGGTTGGTCGCGTGACGATCACGTCGGGGGAGAAGGAAGTCGCTGTGCGCGAAGAATCCGAGGCGCCGGGTGAGGAGCTCGCGCTCGAGCTGCGCGGCGTCGTGAAGACCTACCGCGGCGAGCCGGCCGTGGCGGGCATTGACCTCAGCGTGCCGGCCGGCGCGTTCTACGGACTCGTCGGTCCCAACGGCGCGGGCAAGACGACGACCCTCTCGATGATCTCCGGCCTCATCCGCCCCGACCGCGGCGACATCCGCGTCTTCGATGTCGACGCGCGCCAGGATCCGCGAGCCGCCAAGCGCCTCATGGGCGTGCTGCCCGACCGCATGCGCACCTTCGATCGGCTCTCGGGACGTCAGCTGCTGCAGTACGTCGGATCCCTTCGGGGCCTGCCCGCCGACGCTGTGCGCGAGCGCGCGGGCGAGCTCGCCGAGACGTTCGAGCTGACGAGCGCGCTCGGCCGCGCCGTGTCCGACTACTCGACGGGCATGACGAAGAAGCTCATGCTCGCGTGCGCCATGATCCACGCGCCGCGGCTGCTCGTGCTCGACGAGCCCTTCGAATCGGTCGACCCCGTCTCGTCGCAGCGCGTGCTCGACGTGCTGCGCGCGTACGTCGCGGGCGGCGGCACCGTGATCCTGTCGGGACACAGCATGCAGCTCATCGAGCAGATGTGCACGCGCATCTCCGTGCTCGTGACGGGCCAGGTGCTCGCGGAGGGCACGGTCGACGAGGTGCGCGGCGAGATGACGCTCGAGCAGCGCTTCATCGACCTCAGCGGCGCGGGCGGCGAAGGGGGCGGGCTCGAGTGGCTGCACACGTCCTCCGTCTGAGGATCGCACAGGGCTTCGCAGCGTTCCGCGCGCCGCGCACGGCACGGACCGTCGCGGCGCTCGTCGTCGGGATCGCGGCCGCGGCGCTCGGCGTCTGGGGCGCGTTCGCGCTCGGCGGGGCCGACGGCGGCGTGATCCGCGTGGGGCTCGTCTCCGCCGGATCCGTCATCGCGCTCGCCTTCTTCGCGGCGCCGTTCGCGTCGCCGAGGGCCGACCCGCTCGATCCTCGCGCGTTCGCGGGCCTGCCGGTCACGGCGCCCGCCGTCGCGGCGTCGACGGCGCTCGCGAGCCCCATCAGCGGCCCCATCCTCGGTCTCGCGGTCGTCGACGTCGCCGCCGCGGTCGTCGCCGTCTCGCGGGGCACGGCGCCGGGCTTCGCGGTCGCGGGGGTCGTGCTGCACCTCGTCACGTGCGCGCTCGCCGCGCGCTTCGGCTTCGCGAGCGCCGCGGGTGTCCGCGCAAGTGGTCGGTCGGGCGAGGCGGCCGTGCTCGCGGGGCTCGTCGTCGTCGCGGTCGCCGTGCCGGCGGTCGCGTACGCGCTCTCGGCCGAATGGGCGGGCGGAGCCCCCGCGCTCGCGCAGGGCGTGGCAGACGTGCTCGCCTCCACGCCGCTCGGCGCGGCCGCGGCGGTCGTCGCGCCGGCGGGCGGATCCGTCTGGCCGCTCGTCGTCGCGATCGCGACGGTCGCACTCCTCGCCGGGGCATGGGCGCTCGTCGTCGACCGCGAACTCCGCACGGCGCCGCCCGCTCCCGCCGCGCAGTCCGCGCGACTCGGCTGGTTCGGCCTGCTGCCGCGCACCGCGACGGGCGCGATCGCGGCGCGCAGCATTATCTACTGGGCGACCGACATGCGCTATCTCGCGAACATCGCGATCATCCCCATCGCCGGCCTGCTTCCGGTGATCCCGCTGCTCATCGCCGGGGTGCCGCCGCAGGCCGCCGCGCTCGTGCCGCTCCCGATCATCGCCGCGTTCCTCGGCTGGAGCGTGCACAACGACCTCGCGCACGACGCGGAGGCCGTCTGGCTGCACATCGTGACGAGCGTGCGCGGCATCGCCGACCGCGCCGGGCGCCTCGTACCGGCCGCGCTCCTCGCCGTGCCGATGCTCTCCGCGACGATCGCGCTCACGGCGGCGTTCGCCGACGCGTGGGATCACCTGCCCGCGCTCATCGGCGTCGCGCTCTGCCTGACGCTGTCCGGCTTCGGGCTCTCGAGCATCTCGTCGGCCGCGTGGCCCTACGCCGTCGCCCGGCCCGGCGACAGCCCGTTCCGTCAGCCCCAGCGCACGGGGCCCGCGGCCGTGATCGTGCCGGGCACGGTGCTCGTCGCGACGGTCGCCGTCTCCATGCCGGCGGTGATCCCGGCGTTCCAGGCGATCCTCGGCGGCGCGCCTCGTGACGTCGAGGCGCTCGCGACGGGCGGCGCGATCGGTGTGGGCGTGCTCGTCGCGGGCGTGCTGATCGGCGCGGCTGTGTTCCAGCTGGGCGGGCACCGTCTGCTCGCCGCGGGCGGCCGCGTCTGACCCGAGCCGCGCCCGAGGGGTCCCGCGCGGATTACACTTTCTGCATGAGCACGCCACTCGACAGCCCTGAACAGGGCGGAACCGCCGTTCTCGACCGCGAACTCGAAGAGCTCATCGAGCAGGAGACGAGCGAACCCGGCGATCACGAGCGCTTCTCGCACTACGTGCAGAAGGACAAGATCGTCGAGTCCGCCATCACGGGCAAGCCCGTGCGCGCCCTCTGCGGGAAGAAGTGGACGCCGGGGCGCGACCCCGAGAAGTTCCCCGTCTGCCCCACCTGCAAGGAGATCTACGAGTCGCTCATGAAGTGATCCCAGGGAAGAGGCGCCTCGCACAGCCGCGAGGCGCCTCTTTTCGTGCGGTTCCGACCGTTCAGCCGATGAGCGTGGGGATCGCGGGATCCGACTTGCTGAGCGCGAGCGCCCGCACGGGCAGCTCGGCGCGGACCGCGAGGTGGTGGGCGCGCGCCGCGCGCACGCCGTCGGGGCCCTCGTGGCGGTCGTCGACGTCGCCGTGCTCGACGAACGGCACGACGAGCGGACGGGTGTCGGCGGCCACCTCGGGCACGGCGGGTGCGTCGAAGCCGTCGGCGACCCGCACGACCTCCGCTGTCGCGGTGCCGCCGGCGAGCCTGCGGAAGGCCGACTTGCGGCCGCCGCGCGATCCCTTGTCCTGCGCCTTCTTCGCGACCGACACCCACGCGCCCGAGCCGTCCTGGCGCGCGACGAGCTTGTAGACGAGGCCGGCCGTCGGATAGCCGGACCCCGTGACGAGCGACGTGCCGACGCCATAGGCGTCGACGGGGGAGGCCGCGAGCGCCGCGATCGCGTACTCGTCGAGGTCGCTCGTGACCGTGATCTGCGTCTCGGTGTTGCCGAGGCGGTCGAGCTGGTCGCGCACGTCGGCGGCGACGAGCGGCAGGTCGCCCGAGTCGATGCGCACGCCGCCGAGGTTCGGGCCGCCGAGCTCGACGGCCGTTCGCACGCCCTCCGCGATGTCGTAGGTGTCGACGAGCAGCGTCGTATCGGATCCGAGCGAGTCGAGCTGCGCGCGGAAGGCGTCGGCCTCGGTGTCGTGCAGCAGGGTCCACGCGTGCGCGGCGGTGCCCATCGTCGGCACGCCCCACGTGCGGCCGGCCTCGAGGTTGCTCGTCGAGGTGAACCCCGCGATGTAGGCCGCGCGGGCCGCTGCGACGGCGCCGCCCTCGTGGGCGCGGCGGGATCCCATCTCGGCGAGGGGGCGCTCGCCCGCGGCGATCGACATGCGCGCCGCGGCCGTCGCGACGGCCGAGTCGAAGTTCAGCACGCTGAGCGCGAGCGTCTCGAGGATGACGGCGTCGGCGAACGTGCCCTCGACCGTGAGCAGCGGCGAGTCGGGGAAGTACAGCTCGCCCTCGCGGTACCCCTCGATCGAGCCGCGGAAGCGGTACTGCTCGAGGAAGCGCACCGTTTCGGCGCTCACGACGCGCTCGTCGCGCAGGAAGCGCAGCTCGGCGTCGTCGAAGCGGAAGTCGCGCAGCAGGCTCAGCAGGCGGCCCTGTCCGGCGACGACGCCGAAGCGGCGCCCGCCCGAGAGCCTGCGACCGAACAGCTCGAAGACGCATCGGCGGTGCGCGGATCCGTCGCGCAGCGCCGCGTCGAGCATGGTGAGTTCGTATCGATCCGTCAGGAGCGCCGTCGAGGCAGACATGGTCGCTACTTTAGCGGCGCCCGAAGGCCGCAAGCGCGTGGGCGCGTAGGCTGGTCGCGTGGACAACTCGCCGATCGGGATCTTCGATTCGGGCGTCGGCGGACTCACCGTCGCGCGCGCCATCCGCGACCAGCTGCCGCGGGAGTCGCTGCTGTACGTGGGCGACACCCTGCACTCGCCGTACGGGCCCAAGCCGATCGCCGACGTGCGCAGGTACGGGCTCGAGGTGCTCGACACGCTCGTCGAGCAGGGCGTGAAGATGCTCGTGGTCGCCTGCAACACGGCGTCGGCGGCGCTGCTGCACGACGCGCGCGAGCGCTACGACGTGCCGGTCGTCGAGGTGATCCGGCCCGCCGTGCGCACCGCGATCGCCGCGACGCGGTCGGGGCGGATCGGCGTGATCGGCACGGCAGGCACGATCGGATCCGGCGCCTATCAGGACATGCTCGGCATCAGCCCCGGCATCGAGGTGTTCACGGCCGCCTGCCCCCGTTTCGTCGAGTTCGTCGAGTCGGGCGTCACCGAGTCGCCCGAGGTGCGCGAGGTGGCGGCCGGGTACCTGCAGCCGCTCGTCGACGCGGGCGTCGACACGGTCGTCCTCGGCTGCACCCACTATCCGTTCCTGAAGGGCGTCATCCGCTACGTCATGGGCCCCGACGTCACGCTCGTCTCGAGCGACAGCGAGACGGCCAGCGACGTGTATCAGGAGCTCGTGAGCCGCGATCTGCTCGCGGGGCCCGACGCGACGCCCTCGCACACCTACGAGGCGACGGGGGCCGATTCCGCGGGCTTCGTCGCGCTCGCCAACCGCCTGCTCGGCGCGGAGGTGCGCGACGTGCGCCTCGTGCGCACGGGGCAGATCGACCTCCGCGAACTGCGCGCCTCGCTGCCGCAGACCACCGACCCGAAGGGATCCGCATGACCACGCGCGCCGACGGCCGCCAGACCGACCAGCTCCGCCCCGTGACGATCGAGCGCGGCTGGAGCGCCCAGGCGGAGGGATCCGCGCTCATCAGCTTCGGCGGCACGCGCGTGCTGTGCACCGCGAGCTTCACGAACGGCGTGCCGCGCTGGTTGACGGGGCAGGGCAAGGGCTGGGTCACGGCCGAGTACGCGATGCTGCCGCGGGCCACGAACGAGCGATCGGCGCGCGAGAGCGTCAAGGGCAAGATCGGCGGCCGCACGCACGAGATCTCGCGCCTCATCGGCCGCGCGCTGCGCGCGGTCGTCGACACGAAGGCGCTCGGCGAGAACACGATCGTCGTCGACTGCGACGTGCTGCAGGCCGACGGCGGCACACGCACGGCGTCGATCACGGGCGCCTACGTCGCGCTCGCCGACGCGATCGAGTGGGGCCGCGAACAGGGCTTCGTCGCCCGTCGCTCGACACCGCTGCGCGACTCGGTCTCGGCGATCTCGGTGGGCATCATCGAGGGCACGCCCATGCTCGACCTGCCGTACGAGGAGGACTCGCGCGCCGAGACCGACATGAACATCGTCATGACCGGGTCCGGCTCGTTCGTCGAGGTGCAGGGCACGGCCGAGGGCGCGCCCTTCGACAAGGCCGAGCTCGACCGCCTGCTCGAGCTCGGGGCGAAGGGCTGCGCCGATCTCACGACGCTGCAGAACGAGGCGCTGGGACGATGACGGAACGCGTCGTCCTCGCGACCCACAACGCGCACAAGGTCGCCGAGTTCCAGGCGATCGTCTCGCGCGTGCGCCCCGACCTCGAGGTCGTCGCCTACGACGGGCCGGAGCCCGTCGAGGACGGCACGACGTTCGAGGCGAACGCCCTCATCAAGGCGCGCGCGGCCGCAGCGCACACGGGCCTGCCGGCGCTCGCCGACGACTCGGGCATCTCGGTCGACGTGCTCGGCGGCGCGCCCGGCGTCTTCTCCGCCTACTGGGCGGGCCACCGCAAGGACGACGCCGCGAACCTCGATCTGCTGCTCGACCAGCTGAGCGACCTCGCGCGCCCCGAGGACCGGGGCGCGCACTACACGTCGGTCATCGCGCTCGTGACGCCGGAGGGATCCGAGCGCACCGTCACGGGCATCTGGCCCGGTACGCTGGCGACCGCCCCGCGCGGCTCGGGCGGCTTCGGCTACGACCCGGTGTTCGTGCCCGAAGGCGAGACGCGTTCGGTCGCCGAGCTCACGGCCGACGAGAAGAACGCGGTCTCGCACCGTGCGCGCGCCTTCGAGGCGCTCGTGCCGCTCCTGTCAGACCTCTGACAGCCAGCCCCGTCGAAAGGACTGAGATGGCGCAGTCATCCCCGATCCGCAGTCACGTCACAGGTATCGCCATCGCGGCGGCGCTCGGCGGCTTCCTTTTCGGCTTCGACACCTCCGTGATCAACGGCGCGGTCGACGCGCTCGCCGACGAGTTCGCGCTCGGCGCGGGCCTGCAGGGCTTCGCCGTGTCGTCGGCGCTGCTCGGCTGCGTCGTCGGCGCCTGGTTCGCGGGGTCGATCGCGAACCGGTTCGGCCGCATCCCGGTCATGGTCGTCGCCGCGATCTTCTTCCTCGTCTCGGCGCTCGGCTCGGGCCTCGCCTTCGGCGTCGTCGACCTCATCATCTGGCGCGTCATCGGCGGCCTCGGCGTCGGCGCGGCCTCCGTCATCGCGCCGGCGTACATCGCCGAGGTGTCGCCCGCGAACGTGCGCGGCCGCCTCGGATCCCTGCAGCAGCTCGCGATCGTGCTCGGCATCTTCGCGGCGCTGCTTTCGAACGCCGTCTTCGCCGCGATCAGCGGCGGCGCGGCCGAGCTGCTCTGGCTCGGGCTGCCCGCGTGGCGCTGGATGTTCATGGCCGAGGCCGTGCCCGCGATCATCTACGGCGTGATCTCGCTGCAGCTGCCGGAGTCGCCCCGCTACCTCGTGCTCCACGACGACGAGGAGAAGGCCGCCCGCGTGCTGCACGACTACACGGGCGAGATCGACGTGCAGGGCCGCATCGGCCAGATCAAGCAGTCGCTGCGCAGCGCCGAGAAGGAGTCGCTGCGCGACATCCTCGGCAACTCGTTCGGCCTCAAGCCCATCGTGTGGGTCGGCATCCTGCTGAGCGTGTTCCAGCAGTTCGTCGGCATCAACGTCATCTTCTACTACTCGACGACGCTGTGGCAGTCGGTCGGCTTCGACGAGTCGAGCGCGATGACGACGAGCGTCATCAGCTCCGTGACGAACATCGTCGTGACGATCGTCGCGATCCTGCTCGTCGACCGCGTCGGCCGCCGCCGCATGCTGCTCACGGGATCCGTCGTCATGGCGATCTCGCTCGGCATGATGGCGCTGTCGTTCTCGTTCGCGACGACGACGGACGCGGGCGTCACGCTGCCGCAGCCGTGGTCGTTCATCGCGCTGCTGTTCGCGAACCTCTTCATCGTCGGGTTCGGCGCGACGTGGGGCCCGCTCGTGTGGGTGCTGCTCGGTGAGATGTTCCCCAACCAGATCCGCGCGAGCGCGCTCGCCGTCGCGGCCGCCGCGCAGTGGCTCGCGAACTTCGCGGTGTCGACGACGTTCCCGTGGCTGAGCGACATCGGGCTCTCGTTCGCCTACGGCATCTACGCGGCCATGTCGCTGCTGTCGTTCTTCTTCGTGCTGTGGCGTGTGCCCGAGACGAAGGGTGTCGAGCTCGAGGACATGACCGAGAACGTGCGGGTGCAGCGCAGGCGATGAATCGCGGGTCCCGTCGGCCGCAGCAGTGCGGACGGCGGGACTCGAACCCGCACAGCCGAGGCCACAGGAACCTAAATCCTGCGTGTCTACCGATTTCACCACGTCCGCGTCCCAACGAGTCTACGGGGCCGTTCCGCCGCGCCGCACGAGGAGGCATCCATGT
>JAJUIM010000344.1 GCA_029267645.1 Microbacterium sp. | reverse complement strand
GCTCGACGGCGCGCTCGGCGCGATCGCGCGCGCCCACGGCACGGATCCGGATCGCGTGCTGCTCGGATCCGGCAGCATGGACCTCATCCGCGCGCTCATCGCGGCCGTGTGCGAGCCGGGCGACGAGGTGCTCTTCAGCTGGCGCACGTTCGAGGGGTACGTCGGCGCCTGCCACGCGCACGCGGCGACGCCCGTGACCGTGCCGGCCGCGCCCGACGGGTCCCACGACGTCGACGCGCTGCTCGCCGCGATCACAGAGCGCACGCGGGTTCTG
The DNA here is from genome assembly GCA_029267645.1 of Microbacterium sp. GTDB lineage: Bacteria > Actinomycetota > Actinomycetes > Actinomycetales > Microbacteriaceae > Microbacterium. Next base: position 2,196 of record JAJUIM010000344.1, on the reverse strand, counting down.
CTCGTCGCGAGTCCGAACAACCCCTCGGGCCGCGCGCTCACGCGCGACCAGTTCGACCGGCTCGTCGCCGAGGTGCCCTCGCGCGTCGTGCTGGCGCTCGACGAGGCGTACAGCGAGTTCGCCTCGAGCCCCCGCGCCCGCTTCGCCGCGCCGCTGTTCGGCGATCCGGTGTCGGGCCTGCCCGCGAACGTCGTCGTGCTGCGCACGCTGTCGAAGGCGGCGGGGCTCGCGGGGCTGCGCGTCGGCTACGCGCTCGCCGAGCCCCGCGTCATCGAGGGGCTCGCGAAGATGCGCACGCAGAACGGCGTGGATCGCCTCGCGGTGGCCGCGACCGAGTTCGTCTTCTCGCCGCGCGGGCTCGAGCAGATCGAGGATCGCGCGGCGTGGATCGTCGCGGAGCGCCAGCGCATCGAGCGCACGCTGCGCGACCGCATGGAGCGGGCCGAGATCGAGGGCCGCCCGTCGATTCCGATCGTCCACTCCGACGGCAACTTCGTGTGGCTGCCGGTGGGGGAGCGGGCGGACGACCTCCATGCGCACATCGTCGAGCACGCGCGCGTGCTGCCGCGCGTCTACTCGGGCGAGGGCGTGCGGTGCACCGTGATCGAGGCAGAGCACAACGACCGCGTCATCGACGCGGTCTCGGAGTGGGCGACGTCAGTCGGCTGACTCGGGCGCGCCCGCCCGCACTGCCATGCCGACGAGCCCTCCCGCGGCCGCGAGGGCGAGCAGGCCGACGCCGAGGAACGCGATCTCGAGCCACAGCGGGCCGGGCGCGACGATGACCACGACGCAGAGGGCGACGGCCATGACGGCGATGATCGTGGCGCTGATGGCGTACGTTGCCCGCAGATGCATGACGACACCCTACGCGGTCGGAGAGGCTGCGCGCAGGACTTCGCGCGTCAGGCGCCGAATCCGAGCAGCTCGAGCGGGTGCGTCAGGCGCCACTCGAGGCTGGGACGCGGCAGGTCGTCGGTCGCGATCAGCGTGACTTCGTCGGATCCGAACTGGCCCGAGACCGTCACGGTGCCGACCTCGTCGCCCGCCGAGTCGCCGAGGTCGATGTCGTAGTCGATCTGCACGTCGGCCGTCTCGCCGTCCCACAGCGTGAGCGACGCCGTGTCGTCCGTGACGATGTCCGTGCGCGCGCCCCAGGGCGTCGTGACGGTCGCGACGGTCGTGTCCTCGGCCATGGCGTCGACGGGCTGCAGCGCGTCGGACACGGCCTGCAGCACGTCGGCGGTCGTCTGCGCCTGCGCGTCTTCGTTCGGCTGGCCCATGATCGCCGCGTACACGCGCTGCGTCTCGTCGCTCTCGCCGAGCGCGACGTCGGCCGCGGTCATGAGGTTGTAGCTCACGATGTCCCACTCGTCGAGGTGACCCGTCTTGATGCCGACGACGCCGTTCTGGCCGAGCAGCGGGTTGGAGTTCTCGACGAAGCCCGCACCCGGCAGGTCGACGCTGTCCTGGCCGACGATCTCGGCGACCGTGGGGTCCTGCATCGCGAGCTGCGCGATCCGCACCATGTCCTCGGCGGTCGACTGGTTGGCCGGATCGATTCCGGTCGCGTCGACGACGAGCGTGTTCTCGAATCCGTTCTCCTGCAGCCACGCGTTGGCGTCGGTCTGGTACGAGTCGCGGTCGTAGTCCCACAGCTGGTCGACGAGCTTGTTGGCGTAGTTGCCCGCCGAGCCCATGAGGATGCCCTCGAGCAGCTGGCGGTACGTCAGCTCGCCCTCGACGGGCACGTCGAGCGCCGATTCGTTGGCCCAGCGCAGCGCGTCAGCCTCCTGCTGGTCGAGGTAGCCGAACTCGTACGACGGGCCGTCCTCGCCCGGCGCGAGCGGCTGGCGCTCGAGGAAGGTCATGACGGTGATGACCTTGGTGAGGCTCGCCATGGGGCCGGCCGCGAGCGGCGCCTCCTCCGTCGCGGAGGTGAGGATCTCGTCGGATCCCTCGAGCATGATCGCGCCCTGGCCGGCGGTCGGCCACGGCAGCTCGAGCGGCGGCGCGACGGGCGTGTCAGTCTCGGCCTCGGCGATCGTGGGCGCGACGTTGTCGAGCGGCCACACCGAGAACGCGACGACGTAGACGACCGCGAGCACGATCGCCGTCACGATGGGCGCGAAGACCGCGCCGACCCACCGGTGGCGCTTGCGGGGCACGAGGTCGGCGTCGGAGGTGAGGATCGGG
>JAJUIM010000079.1 GCA_029267645.1 Microbacterium sp. | reverse complement strand
TTGGCGACCCATCGTTCAGGTGGTCGCGACCTCGGCCTTCTTCTTGCGGGCCCAGCGGGCGGGGAGGTTCTCGCCGTCCCACACCTGGATGATGCCCCAGACCACGGCCGTGAAGGGCACGGCGAGGATCGCGCCGAGGATGCCCGACAGCACGGTGCCGATCGTCAGGGCGACCAGGACGACGAGGCTGTGCAGCTTGAGCGCCCGGCCCATGAGCACGGGCTGCAGGAAGTTGCCCTCGAGCTGGTTCACGAGCACGACGATGCCAACGACGATGACGGCCGCGAGCAGGCCGTTGTCCATGAAGCCGCCGTCGACGAGCGCGATAAGGGCGGCGAGGATCCCGGCCAGCGTCGCACCCACGATCGGGATGAACGCGAGCAGGAAGACGAGCAGCGTGAGCGGGAAGGCGAGCGGGATCTGCAGGATGAACAGGCCGATCCCGATGCCGATCGCGTCGACGGCCGCGACCGCCGCCGTGCCGCGCACGTAGGCGCCGATCGTGTCGACGCTCTTCGTGCCGACGCGCTGCATGCGGTCGTACCACTCGCCGCGGAAGGGGCGCAGCAGGAAGTTCCAGATGACGGGTCCGTCCTTCAGGAAGAAGAACAGCACGACGACCATGAGCACGAAGCCCGTGATGAATGTCGCGACGGCGCTCACGCCCGCGATCGCGCCGGATCCGACCGTCGAGCCGAAGTTCGCGCTGGTCGCGAACTCCTGCAGCGCGGCCCACCACTCGTCGATCTGAGCCTGATCGGGCGCCCACGGCAGGTGGTTGACCCACTCGATCACCTGGTTGACGCCCTGCTCGGCGCTCTTGTACAGCTCGTTCCACTGCGCCATGACCGCGCTCACGATGGCCCAGACGACCCCGCCGATGACGACGACGATGCCGAGCAGCAGGATCACGGTCGCGAGCACGGCGGGCATGCGCTTGCGCATCCATCCCATGACGGGCTCGAACGCCGCGGCGAAGACGATCGCGAGGATCACGGGGATCACGACGACCGTGAGCTGGCGAAGGCCCCAGATCGCGGCGACCGCGAGCACGGTGACCGCGATGATCTGGATGGATCGCGTCGCGAGCGCGCCGAAGCCGTCGCGCCACTGGCTGTGGACGGGCGGCGCGGCGGGACGCGGCGCGGGCGGTGCGGACGGAGTCTGACGTCGACCGAAGACCATGGGATCCCCCTTCTCGATGTGCCTATCCTGCCGCACCGAGACCGGGGATGGTGCGCATCGCGCGCGTGGCGGATCCTCGCCCCAAGCGTCTTCACAGCACGACGTCACGGGGCGACGTCACAGCGCTACTTCACGGCTCCCGCCGTCAGCCCGCCGACGATGTACTTCTGCAGGAAGAGGAAGAGGGCGACGACCGGCAGCGCCGCCATGACGGCGCCGGCCGAGAACGCGCTCCAGTCGGCGTACCGCGGATTCGACACGAGCTTCGTGAGGCCGACGGCGAGCGTCTGCACGTCGGCGTCGATCAGGACGACCGACGCGACGACGAACTCGTTGACCGACGCGATGAAGCTCAAGAGCGCCACGACGGCGAGGATCGGCGTCACGAGCGGCAGCACGATCGTGAAGAACACGCGCGCGTGGCCCGCGCCGTCGATCCGCGCGGCCTCGTCGATCGACTGCGGGATCGTGTTGAAGAAGCCGTACATGAGGTAGGTGTTCACGCCGAGCGCGCCGCCGAGGTACACGAGGATCAGCCCGATGCGGCTGTTGAGGCCGATCGCGGGGAACCAGTCGCCGAGCGCCGAGAGCAGCAGGAAGATCGCGACGACCGCGAGCAGCTGCGGGAACATCTGCACGATGACGATCGAGATGAGCCCGACGCGGCGGCCTGCGAACCGCATGCGCGAGAAGGCGTACGCGGCGAGCGCGCCGAGGAAGACCGTGAGGATCGCGGTGATGCCCGAGATGATGAGCGTGTTCGCGAACCACGCGGGGAAGGGCGCCTGCGGGTTCTGCAGGATCCGCGCGTAGCTGTCGAAGCCGATCGCCGAGAACAGCGCGTTGGATCCCGTGAGCGTGCCGCGCGGGTTGAGCGAGCTCGAGATGACGAACACGATCGGCAGCATCGCGACGGCGAGCACGACGACGCCCGTGAGGTGGCGCCAGCCCGTGTCGCGGAACCAGGAGGCGAGGCGGCGGGAGGACATCAGTTCAGCTCCTCGAGGGACTTGGTGCGCCGGAACGCGATGATCGAGATGACGGCGACGAGGACGAAGATGATGATCGTGTAGGCGCTCGCGAGGCCGTAGTCGCGCGTCTGCCCCGTAAAGGCGACCTTGTAGACCATCGAGATGAGGATGTCGGTGTGGCCGACGGGGATCGGCGCCGACGAGTCGCGCGGCCCGCCGTCGGTGAGCATGTAGACGACGTTGAAGTTGTTGAAGTTGAACGCGAACGACGAGATGAGCAGCGGCGCGATGCTCACCAGCAGCAGCGGCAGCGTGATCCGCCGGAACGCCTGCGCGGGGTTCGCGCCGTCGACGCGCGCCGCCTCCTGCAGCTCGGCGGGGATCGACTGCAGGGCGCCCGTGCACACGAGGAACATGTACGGGAAGCCGAGCCACACGTTCACGATGAGGACCGACGCCTTCGCGAGCCACGGATCCGTGAGCCACGGGATCTCGGCGCCGCCGAAGATCACCTGGTTGAGGAAGCCGAAGCTCTGGTTCATCATGCCGGCCCACACGAGGGCCGAGAGGAACGACGGGATCGCGTAGGGCAGGATCAGCAGCGCGCGGTAGATGCGGCGGCCGCGCATGCGCGGGTGGTTGAAGGTGATCGCGAGGAACAGGCCGATCGCGAAGGTGAGCGCGACCGTGAGGAGCGCGAAGGCGAACGTCCACAGCGTGACGTAGACGAGCGGGCCCGCGAGGCGCTGATCCGTCACGGCCTTCACGAAGTTGTCGAAGCCGACCGCGACCTTCCAGCCGGGCATGAGCTCCTCGCCGTCTGCCGACGTGAACGCGCCCGTGCCGATGTCCTCGTAGACGACGCCCGTCGCGGTGTCGGTGACCGATCCGGTCGCCTCGTCGTACTCGAGCGTCGACAGGTAGCGGTAGGCGCTGGATCCGTCGGGCGTGCTGAGGCGGCCGTCGTCCGGATCCGACGAGAACGGCACCGACAGCGCCGTCACCTCGTCCTGCCGCTCGAGCACCTCGGCGAACTGCAGCGTCTCCCAGCCCGGGGCCGCGACGGCACGGTCGCCCTCGAACGTCGCGCCGCCGACCTCCTCCAAGGGGCGCTCGCTCGTGCCGAGCAGCGCGTCGCCGTCGGGCGTCGTGACGAGCAAGCCGAGCTCGCCGGATCCCTCGACGACCGCGACGGGGTATGTCGGCGAGTCGGGCACGCGCTCGAGGGCCGACGCCGTGAGCGCGTTCACGGCCTGCTCCTTCGAGCCGTTGTGGCCCGTGCCGTAGTTCGTGAAGCCGACGTAGCCCGTGTAGAGCAGCACGAAGACCTGGAACAGGGCGAGGAAGATGACGCCCGGCGCGAGGTACTTGGCGGGCAGGGCGCGGCGCGAGAAGTAGATCCAGTTCACGAGCGTCGCGACCGCGACGACGATCGCGATGACGCCCCACTCGCCGAAGCCGACGAGCACCAACACGGCGTAGATCGCGACGGCGTCGACGATGCCGACGAGGATCAGCTTCGCGATGAGGACGCGGACGCCGCCGGACGCCTGATCGGCGATCCCCCGCGCCCGCTCCCGTCGGCGCGCGCGTCGGGCGTCGGTCGTGACGCGTTCGGTCTCGGTGCTCATGTCTCTCCTTCTCTCACCGGCTCACTCCTCATTGGGTCGCCCCCGCATTGGGTCGCCACAAAAACCGGGTCGAGGCATGCCCGCACCCTGTTTTTGTGGCGACCCATCGTGTGGAGGGGGGCCGGTCAGCCGATGGCGCCCTCGATGTCGGAGGCGAGCTGCTGCCAGCGCGACACCGGGTCGGAGCCATTGATGATCTCGGCCTGCGCGATGCCCCAGTACTCCCAGACCGCGCCCATCTCGGGGATGGCGGGCATGGGGACAGACTCGGCGCCGACGACCGCGAAGCCCGCGATGATGGGATCCTCCGACGCCGTCTCGGCGGCGGCCGACAGGGCCGGCAGCACGTTGCCGGTCTCGAAGAGCGACAGCTGCGCCTCCTCGGTGCCGAGGTAATTCACGAGGAAGTCGGTCGCGGCGACCTTGTTCTGCGACTCGGACGAGAGGAAGAAGCCCTTCACGCCCGCGAAGGGCGAGGCGACCTCGCCCGTCGGGCTCGGCACGGGGTCGATCGCGACGTCGATGCCTGCGTCGGTCGCGGCCTGCACGTTCCACGGGCCCGTGAGCCAGAACGCCGCCGTGCCGTCGAGGAACGCCTGCTTCGCGATGTCGCCGTCGACGTCGGTGTTGAACACGCCCGTGCCGTTCTTGCCCTGGCCCGCGAGCCACGTCGCGAACTCCTCGCCGCCCGCGTTCCCGATCTGCAGGTCGGACGCGTCGTAGCCCTCGTCGTTCGTGCCGAACACCGGCGCCCCGAACGCCGTCTGGAACGGGTAGAGGTGGTACGGGTTGCCCTCGGCGCCCTGCTCGACCGTGAACGGCTGGTCGAGGCCGGCGTCGCGGCCGGCCTGGATCATGTCGTCGAACGTCGCGGGCGCCTCGGGCACGAGCTCGGCGTTGCGCAGCACCGCGAGGTTCTCGACCGCGTACGGCAGCATGTACACGGTGCCGTCGTAGGTGGCGGCCTCGATCGCGACATCGAGGTAGTCGCCTGCCGAGTCGCCGAGCTCGAGCGGCGCCACGACGCCGTTGGTCGAGAGCTCGCCGAGCCAGTCGTGGGCGCCCATCGCGATGTCGGGGCCCTCGCCCGTCGGCACCTGCTGGATGAAGTCGTCCTTGATGTCGGCCGTGTCCTTGCCCACGAGGTCAACCGCGACGCCCGTCTTCTCCTCGTATGCGTCGGCCGCGCCCTGGAGCGCGTCGACGCGCTCGGCGTCGACCCACACCGTGAGCGCCGTCGACGCGCTCTGGCCCTCGTCGCCGGATCCCGCGTCGTCCGCGGGGGCGTCGGATCCGCCCGCGCACCCCGCGAGGGAGAGCGTCGTCGCGAGCGCGAGAGCCGCAGCCGCGCGCCCCGTTTTCTTCACCGTCATCGGTGTGCCTTTCGTCCCGCCGGCGTCCTCGCCGGAATATGCAACCGTTTACACTCTGCGATCGCGGCAACGAACCCGACTTTCAGGGATCAGCCCGCCGCTTTCGGAACCCCAGCATGCATGATCCGCAGGTATTTTGCAAGCGTTTCCAATTTCAGCGCGCCTGCCCTACGCTGTCAGCCATGAACAGCGAATGGTGGCGTACCGCCGTGATCTACCAGATCTATCCGCGCTCGTTCGCCGACGCGTCCGGCGACGGCGTGGGCGACCTCGCGGGCATCACGCAGCGGCTCGGATCGCTGCGCGACCTCGGCGTCGACGTCGTCTGGCTCTCGCCCTTCATGACCTCCCCGCAGAAGGACGCGGGCTACGACGTCGCCGACTACTGCGACGTGGATCCCCTCTTCGGCACACTCGCCGACTTCGACGCGATGCTCGCGCGCGCACACGAACTGGGGCTGCGGGTCATCGTCGACCTCGTGCCCAACCACTCGTCCGACCAGCACCCGTGGTTCCAGGAGGCCCTGGGCGCGGCGCCCGGCAGCGCCGCCCGGCGGCGCTACGTGTTCCGCGACGGGCGCGGCGAGGCGGGCGAGGAGCCGCCCAACAACTGGCAGTCGGTGTTCGGCGGATCCGCGTGGTCGCGCCTGCCCGACGGCCAGTGGTACCTGCACCTCTTCGACGCGTCGCAGCCCGACTTCGACTGGTCGAACGCCGAGGTGCAGGAGGAGTTCCGCAGGATCCTGCGCTTCTGGCTCGACCGGGGCGTCGACGGCTTCCGCGTCGACGTCGCGCACGGCCTCGTGAAGGCCGACGGCCTGCCCGACTACACGGCCCCCGAGGGCGCCGACTCGATGGGCGGCGCCGAGCCCGTGCCGTACTGGGGCCAGGAGGGCGTGCACGAGATCTACCGCGACTGGCGGCGCGTGCTCGACGCGTACGACGGCGAGCGGATCCTCTGCGCCGAGGCGTGGATGCCGACCGTCGCCGAGATCGCCCAGTGGGTGCGTCCCGACGAGATGCACCAGGCCTTCAACTTCGCCTACCTCACGACGCCGTGGGAGGCGCCCGCGCTGCGCGAGGTCATCGACGCCTCGCTCGCGGCGTTCGGCGGCGTCGGGGCGCCCTCGACCTGGGTGCTGTCGAACCACGACGTCATCCGCCACGCGACGCGCCTCGCGCTCGGCGACGAGTTCCCGCAGGGCCACGGCATCGGCCCCGCCTCGCCCGGTCGCCCGGACCCCGCGGAGGGCCTCGCCCGCGCCCGCGCCGCGACGACGCTCATGCTCGCGCTGCCCGGCTCGGCATATGTCTACCAGGGCGAGGAGCTCGGCCTGCCCGAGGTCATCGACCTGCCCGACGAGGCGCGGCAGGATCCGACGTGGTTCCGCACGAGCGGCGAGCGCTACGGCCGCGACGGCTGCCGCGTGCCGCTGCCGTGGACGGCCGACGCCCCCGCGTACGGCTTCAGCGAGACGGGCGAGGCGTGGCTCCCCCAGCCGGACGACTGGGCGGGTTTCGCGCGCGACGAGCAGGAGGGGGATCCGTCCTCGACGCTCGAGCTGTACCGCGCCCTCCTGCGCCTGCGCCGCGAGCACGGTCTCGGCGGCGCGCCGCTCGAGTGGCTCCCCGAATCGGCCGGCGACGTCCTCGCCTTCCGCACCGGCGACGTCGCGGTCGTGTCGAACCTCGGCGCGGATCCCGTGCCGCTGCCTACAGGAGAGGTGCTCGTCGCGAGCGGGCCGCTCGCGGGCGGATCCCTCCCCCGCGACACGACCGCCTGGATCCGGGTCGCCTGAAGCCGGGCTCCCCGCACGCGAGATGAGATGATGCGTCGGTGAACATCGCCGAGGTCGCCCGCGCCGCGGGGGTGTCGAACGCGACGGTCTCGCGCGCGCTCTCGGGGCGCGGATCCGTCTCGCCCCGCACGCGCGAGAAGGTGCTGCGGGCGGCCGACGAGCTCGGCTACGTCGTCTCGCAGGCTGCCTCGACCCTCGCGAGCGGCCGCAACCGCAACGTCGGCATCGTGCTGCCGTTCCTCGACCGCTGGTTCTTCACGCAGGTGCTCGCGGGCGCGCAGCAGCGGCTCATGCGCGCGGGCTACGACGTGACGCTCTACAACCTCGAGGGCGACGGCACCGAGCGGCAGGAGGTGTTCGAGCACTTCCTGCCGCGGCAGCGGGTCGACGCCGTCATCGCCGTCTCGCTCGAGCTGCGCGAGGACGAGGTCGCGCGGCTGCACGCCCTCGACAAGCCCCTCGTCGGGGTCGGCGGGCCGATCGAGGGCGTGCGCACGCTCGCGCTCGACGACGTGCGCGCGGCCCGGCTCGCGACCGAGCACCTCGTGGGCCTCGGGCACGAGCGGCTCGCCCACATCGGCGGCGACGAGGCGAGCGACCTCGACTTCCACCTGCCCACGCGGCGCCGGCAGGGCTTCGACGAGGCGCTCGCGGCGCACGGCCTCGCCCCGGGCGTCGTCGCGGGCGCCGACTTCACGGTCGAGGGCGGCTACCGCGCGGCCAAACAGCTGCTCGGATCCCCCGCGGGCGCGCGCCCGACCGCGATCTTCGCGGCGTCGGACGAGATGGCGATCGGCGCGATCCTCGCGGCCCGCGACCTCGGGCTCGTCGTGCCGCAGGACGTGTCGATCGTCGGCGTCGACGGCCACGACATGGCCGAGTTCTTCGGCCTCACGACGATCGCGCAGTTCCCGCGCACGCAGGGATCCCGCGCCGTCGACGTCATCCTCGC
>JAJUIM010000062.1 GCA_029267645.1 Microbacterium sp. | reverse complement strand
TTCGTGCCGTGCGGCGATCCCCCCGCGGCCCACGATTCGTCGTCGATGTACCAGGCCCAGCCCATGGGGCCGGGATTCCCGAGTGCGGACCCGTCGGCAGCGGCGATGATCGTCATCCGATCAGCGTACTGAGCCGCCCCTGAGCCCCGCCCCCGCGCACCCCTCGTCCGCCCCACGTTCCCGAGTGCGGACACGCCCGCTATGCCCTGCACGAGGGCGTATCGGGACTCGGGAGCGGCAGCGCGCGCATTGCGGTCGGTGGCGCGTGCGTTCCCGAGTGCGTTCGCGCCCTCCACGCCCCGGCCGAGGGCGGCGCGGCAATCGAGAGTGGCGGTCGGCGTTCTGCCGCAGTGCGTTCGCGTGCGCGTTCCCGAGGGTGACGACGCTCTCGGCGGCCCGCCCGAGGGCGCCGGCGGCGCTCGGACTCGCTGCCGGCTCGTCGAAGCGTGTGTGCACGCTCCCGAGTGCGAACACGCCCTGTAAGGCCCGCCCTGGGGCAGTTCGGCACTCGGGAGCCGGTGCGGCCGCGTGCGGACGGCGCACCGCGGCCTTGGCTGTGCTGATCGCGCCGTGCTCCCGAGTGCGAACATGCCCTGCGCGCCCTGTCCGAGGGCGCCGCCGCACTCGGGAGCGGCGGTGTGGCGGTCCGCGGCGATGCTTCCGCGTTCCCGAGTGCGATAGCGCCGCTGGCTCGTCCAGGCGTGCGTGCGCACGCTCACGAGTGCGAACACGCCCTGTAACGCCCGCCCGAGGGCAGTTCGGCACTCGGGAGGCGTGCTGCCGCGCGTGAATGGCGTACCGGCGGCCGTGGCCACGGTCGCCGCGTCGCACTCCCGAGTGCTGACACGCCCTCTGCACCCTGCACGAGGGCGCCGCGGCACTCGGGAGCGGCAGCGCGGCGTTTTGTGGCGGTGCGTCCCCGCTCGCATACGCGTTCCCGAGTGCGAACACGCCCTCCGGGGCCCATGCGAGGGCGCCGCGGCACTCGGGAGAGCGCCCGCGCACGTCCGCCGAAACGAAGAACGGCCCCGGCACGATGCCGGGGCCGTGAGTGGGGTGGCTGACGGGGCTTGAACCCGCGACCCCCGCGACCACAACGCGGTGCTCTACCAGCTGAGCTACAGCCACCATGTCGATCCCGCCGCAGCGGGCAACCCGTCTATTTTGTCATAGGTTCTGCGCGAACTCGTTCACGACATTCTCAGCTACGGCCCGGGCTTCGTCAGTCGTGGGGCCGGGATCCGCGACGAACGCCGTGCGGCGGTAGTACTGCAGCTCGCGGATCGATTCGAGGATGTCGGCCAGCGCGCGGTGGCCGCCGTTCTTCTCGGGCGCCTGGAAATAGACGCGGGGCATCCAGCGGCGTGCGAGCTCCTTGATGCTCGACACGTCGACGTTGCGATAGTGCAGGAAGCCGTCGAGCTCGGGCATGTACTTTGCGAGGAACATGCGGTCGGTGCCGATCGTGTTGCCTGCGAGGGGCGCCTTGCGCTCGACGGGCACGAACTGCTTGACGTAGTCGAGCACCTGGCGCTCGGCGTCCGCGAGATCCACGCCGTGGGGGATCTCCTTGTCGAGGCCGCTCGTCGCGTGCATCTTCGTCACGAAGTCGCCCATGTTCGCGAGCGCCGCCTCGGAGGGCTTGATGACGATCTGCAGGCCCGGGTCGAGGATCTTGAGGTCGAAGTCGGTCACGACGACCGCGATCTCGACCAGCTCATCGGTTGCGGGGTCGAGCCCCGTCATCTCGCAGTCGATCCAGACGAGCCGATCGTTCTCAGGTGCGCCCACAGTCGTGCACTCTTCTCTCTCCAGCGTGACGTAGCCGTCCCCCAGGGGCGATTCGAACACCCGACCTAAGGATTAGAAAGCCTCTGCTCTTCCACTGAGCTACTGGGGGTCGCCCACCAGGTTACCGGGTATCACTGACAGGCCACGCGGCGCCCGTCTTCCCTGACGCGCGTACCGTTGAGGAAGGCCCGCTGAGCGGCGCCCATCCCGACCTCAAGGAGTGTGTTCCCATGCAGACCTTCGTCCTCGCCGGCGGCTGCTTCTGGTGTCTCGACGCGGCCTACCGCGCCCTTCGCGGCGTCGAGTCCGTCGTCTCCGGCTACACGGGCGGCGCCGCGCCGCAGCCTACCTACGAGCAGGTGTGCACGGGGGCGACCGGCCACGCCGAGGCCGTCAAGGTGACGTTCGACCCCGAGGTGATCCCGCAGGAGGTCATCCTCGACGCGTACTTCACGATGCACGACCCGCGGCAGCTCAATCACCAGGGCGCCGACACGGGCACGCAGTACCGCTCGGCCATGTTCTACGCCGACGACGCGCAGCGCGAGGTCTTCGAGACCGCTCGCCGTCGCGCCTCAGATCTGTGGGACGCACCGCTCGGCGACGTCGAGGGCACGGTCGTCACGACGATCGAGCCCCTCGGCACGTTCTGGGACGGCGAGGAGTACCACCAGGACTTCTTCGCGAAGAACCCGACGCAGGGTTACTGCCTCGCCGTCGCGGTGCCGAAGGTCAACAAGGTCCGCGCTCGCTTCTCGGAGTACCGCGCCGCCTGATCCGCGGGTCAGCGCGCTCACATCCTCGCGTCGCGCCGAGTTGTTCCACTTCGCCCCTCCGTGCCCCGCGCACGGAGGGGCGTTCGCGCGACGCTGTGAACGGCCGGATCCCCGGTCGTCCACAGAGAGGAGGCCGTCATGGCCGAACACATCACGGTCGCGGGCAACGTCGCGACCGAGCCGATCGTCGCGAAGACCGACACGGGCACGATCTACACGCGCTTCCGTGTCGCGTGCACCCACCGGTTCCGCGACGCGGAAAGCGGGCAGTGGCGCGACGGCGCGTCGAACTGGTACACCGTCTTCGCCTACGGCACGCTCGCCGAGAACACGATCAAGTCGGTCAGCAAGGGCATGCGCGTCGTCGCCTCGGGCACGCTCGAGGTGCGCGACTGGGAGCGCGATGAGCGCTCGGGCGTCAACGTCAATGTGAAGGCCGATGCCCTCGGCATCGATCTGCGTTGGGGCAAGGTCACGGGCTATGAGCGCACATCGGCGGGGCGCAAAGCCGAGCAGGACGCCGAGGCGCAGGGGGAGGAGTGGCTGCCCGCGGTGCCCGAGGCGCCGGATCCGCCGGCCGACGCCGATGGCGAAGAGGGCGCGCCCGCCGCGCTCGAGGAGGCGGCGCTCACACCGTTCTGATCGAGGATCCGTCTGGTCCCGCGCCCGCCGCCCGGCGCGGATCGCGTGACGACGCTCACGTGCCCGGGCGAGCGGGCGTTTTCCCCGTAGACTGGGTGCCACGATGGCTGAGTACATTTATCAGATGGTTCGCGCCCGCAAGAAGGTGGGCGACAAGGTGATCCTCGACGACGTGACGATGTCGTTCCTCCCCGGAGCGAAGATCGGCATGGTCGGCCCCAATGGCGCCGGAAAGTCGACGATCCTCAAGATCATGGCGGGTCTCGATCAGCCGTCCAACGGCGAGGCCGCGCTCTCGCCCGGCTTCTCGGTCGGCATCCTCATGCAGGAGCCCGAGCTCGACGAGTCGAAGACGGTGCTCGAGAACGTGCAGGACGGCGTCGCCGACATCAAGGGCAAGCTCGACCGCTTCAACGAGATTTCGGCGCTCATGGCCGAGCCCGACGCCGACTTCGACGCGCTGCTCGCCGAGATGGGCACGCTGCAGGAGGCGATCGACGCGGCCGACGCGTGGGATCTCGACGCGCAGCTCGAGCAGGCGATGGACGCGCTGCGCACGCCCCCGGGCGACGCGCAGATCGCGCACCTGTCGGGTGGCGAGAAGCGCCGCGTGGCGCTGTGCAAGCTCCTGCTCGAGAAGCCCGACCTGCTGCTCCTCGACGAGCCCACGAACCACCTCGACGCCGAGAGCGTGCTCTGGCTCGAGCAGCACCTGCAGCAGTACCAGGGCGCCGTCATCGCGATCACGCACGACCGGTACTTCCTCGACCACGTCGCCGAGTGGATCGCCGAGGTCGACCGCGGTCGCCTGTACCCGTATGAGGGCAACTACTCGACCTACCTCGAGAAGAAGGCCGCGCGCCTCGAGGTGCAGGGCAAGAAGGACGCGAAGCTCCAGAAGCGCCTCAAGGATGAGCTGGAGTGGGTCAAGTCGAACGCGAAGGGCCGCCAGGCGAAGTCGAAGGCCCGCCTCGCGCGCTACGAGGAGATGGCGGCCGAGGCCGAGCGCACGCGAAAGCTCGACTTCGAGGAGATCCAGATCCCGCCGGGGCCGCGCCTCGGCAACATCGTCATCGAGGCCAAGAACATCCGCAAGGGCTTCGACGACCGCGTGCTCATCGACGACCTGAGCTTCAGCCTGCCGCCGAATGGCATCGTCGGCGTCATCGGCCCGAACGGCGTCGGCAAGACCACGCTCTTCAAGACGATCGTCGGCCTCGAGCCGCTCGACGGCGGCGAGCTGAAGGTCGGCGAGACCGTGAAGCTGAGCTACGTCGACCAGACGCGCGGCGGCATCGACCCCGAGAAGACGCTCTGGGAGGTCGTCTCGGACGGGCTCGACATCATGATGGTCGGCAAGACCGAGGTGCCATCGCGCGCCTACGTGTCGAAGTTCGGCTTCAAGGGCCCCGACCAGCAGAAGAAGGCCGGCGTGCTGTCGGGCGGCGAGCGCAACCGCCTGAACCTCGCGCTCACGCTCAAGCAGGGCGGCAACGTGCTGCTGCTCGACGAGCCGACGAACGACCTCGACGTCGAGACGCTGCAGTCGCTCGAGAACGCGCTGCTCGAGTTCCCCGGCTGCGCCGTGGTCGTCACGCACGACCGGTGGTTCCTCGACCGCATCGCGACGCACATCCTCGCCTATGAGGGCACCGACGAGAACCCCGCCAACTGGTACTGGTTCGAGGGCAACTTCGAGGCGTACGAGCAGAACAAGATCGAGCGCCTCGGCCCCGACGCCGCGCGCCCGCACCGCACGACGCACCGCAAGCTCACGCGCGACTGAGCGCGGCGAGGTGGCAGACGCCCCCGGATCCACTTGGATCCGGGGGCGTCTGCCGTCTCGGGCTCGGTCACTCGGCGTCGAGCGTCTCGTACGCGTCGGGGTTGTCTGCGATCCACTGCTCGACCGCGGCGTCCTCCTCGCCGTCGCCGTACTCGTTGACGACGAGGTCCTCGAGCGAGCTCCACTCGCTGTCGTCCAGTTCGAAGCCGGCGAAGTACTCGGCGGCCTCCGGGAACTCCTCCGAGAATCCCTTCGTGGCGAAGGTGTGCATCGTCTCGGGCTCGCCCATCGCACCATCCGGGTCCTCGAGCGGCTTCAGGTCGAACGAGCCGTTCGCCCAGTAGGGCCGCCACATGGTGACGACGATGTCCTCCTCGTTGCTCATCGCGTCCTCGAGCGTGGCGAGCATCGAGGCGGTCGACGAGGTGACGAGCGAGAAGTTCTCATCGAGGCCGTACGCGGGCATGACCGCCTCCTCGGTCTGCTGGGTGAGGCCGGCGCTCGGCTCGATGCCGACGATCTCGCCGCCGAACATGTCCGGATTCTGCGCGAGCTCCTCGATCGTGTCGATGTCGGTGTAGGTCGGAACCGCGAGGAAGTTCTGCGCCTGGTCGTAGAACGTGCCGAGGTCTTCGAGGTCGTCGCCGTACTTCTCGACGTATGCCGCGTGGGTCATATCGGGCCACGCGGAAGGGTAGATGTCGATATCGCCGCTCGCGAGTCCGGTGTAGACGATCGCGGCTTCGGTCAGCTCCTCGAGCTCGACCTCGTAGCCGAGCTTCTCGAGCTGATTCTTCGCGAGGAAGGCGGTTGCGAGCGTGTCGGTCCACGAGGGGATGTACCCGATCGTGAGTGTGCCGAGCTCGCCCCCGCCCTCGCCCGCCGCGGAGGAGGCCGAGGAATCGGCCGAGCAGCCCGCGAGCACGAGCAGCGCGGCGACGGATCCTGCGGCAAGGGCGGTCTTCGAACGTGTCATCTGCATGCTGTGTCGTCCTTGATCTGGCGTACATTTGTTATCTGTGATCACATCCACCCTATCGAAGACGAGTTCGCGCCGCGGAGGCGCCTAGGATGAGCGAGATGTCTTTGCCTCCTCTTGCACCGACCGCGCGCCGCGGCGACCAGGTGCTGGAGTCGCTTCGCGCCGCGATCCTCGGCGGCGAGCTCGAGCCGGGAACCCGGCTGCGGATCCGTGACGTCGCGGAGCAGCTCGGCACGAGCGTCATGCCGGTGCGCGAAGCGATGACGCGGCTCGTGGAAGCCGGGCTCGTCGAGTCGATTCCGTACAAGGGCGCGGTCGTCAAGGCATTCTCCGCCGATGAGATGCTCGCGGTGTACGACGTGCGGCGTCTCCTCGAGGCCGAGGCGGCGCGCCGCGGCGGCGGAGCGGCGGATCCGCGTGTGATCGCCGAGATGCGCTCGCAGGCGCGCTCGGCGCGCGCGGCCGCGGCTGCGGGCGACCAGGCCGCGTTCCTCGAGCACGACGAGGGCGTCCTCACCGCGCTCTACCGCGCTGCCGGCAACGCCGTGCTCCTGGAATCGATCCAGAGCCTCTGGCGCCGCAGCCGCTCCTTCAAGCTCTTCGGCGCGCGCGGCGACTGGGCCAGCGAGCCCTGGATGTATCAGGACGATCTGCTCGCCGCCGTCGAGGCGAGGGACGGCGACCGCGCCGCGAGCGTCATCGAGGACTCGATCGATCGCGCGACTGCCGCCATCCGCGGCGAGCTCGAGGCGCCGTAGGATCCCACGCGCGAAAGCGGGCGCCCCGAGGACGAGTCCTCGGGGCGCCCGGTGCTGTGCGAGTCCTACTGCTCCTCGGTCAGCAGCGTGTCGAACGCGTCAGGGTTCTCCTCGATCCACGCGTCGATCGCCTCGGTCTTGTCATTGTCGTCGGCGTACTCGTTGACGACCGTGTCCTCGAGCGAGCCGTAGGCGGCGTCGTCGAGCTTGAGGCCCGCGATGAGCTCGGCGGCCTCGGGGTTCTCCTCGGCCCAGCCCTTCGTGGCCATGGGGTGCAGACCCTCGGGCTCGCCCATCGCGCCCTTCGGGTCTTCGAGGTCCTTCACGGGGTACGTGTCGTTCGCCCAGAAGGGACGCCACAGCGTGACGACGATGTCCTCTTCGTTGTCGACCGCGTCCTCGAGCGTCGTGAGCATCGCGGCAGTCGAGGAGGTCTTCAGCTCGTACTCGTCGTCGAGCTCGTACTCGGGCATCATCGATTCCTGCGTCTGCTTCGTGAGGCCGGCGCTGGGCTCGATGCCGATGATCTCGCCGCCGAAGCGGTCGGCCTGACCCTTGAGGTCCTCGATCGAGTTGACGTCCTCCATGTACTCGGGCACGGCGATCGTCAGGACGGCGCCGTCGTAGTACGTGCCGAGGTCCTCGATGTCATCGCCATACTGCTCCATGTAGGAGGCGTGCGTGACCTCGGGCCAGGCCGACGGGAAGATGTCGACGTCACCGTTCGCGAGGCCCGTGTAGAGGATGCCGGCCTCGGTCAGCTCCTCCATCTCGACCTCGTAACCGAGCTTCTCGAGCTGGTCCTTCAGCAGCCACGAAACCGACAGGCCGTCGGTCCACGACGGCAGGTAGCCGAGCGTGACGGTCTTGTCGCCGTCGCCCTCGCCGCCACCGGCGCTCGACCCGCCGTCCGACGAGCAGCCGGCGAGTGCGAGGCTGCCGACGACGCCGGCGCCGATCAGGGTCATGAGCTTGTGCTTCTTCATCATGATGATGATTCCTTTCTTCCCGCGCCCTGAGGCGCTGGTCGTTGGGGATCCTTTCGCGCCGGCGGCGCGAGAGGGGAAAACGGACAGGTGTCCGCGCAGGTCGATGGTCGGGATCACAGACGAACTGCGGTTGCGGCCTTCTCTGCCTCCGCCTCGGCCGCGACGCGCGCTGCCTCGGCGTCGGCGCGCGCGTTCCGGGCCGCGGCCCGGCGGCGCGTGATGGTGCCGAGCAGCGATCCGGCGTAGTCGGACGGCGTGCCGAGCGCTGCCGTCACGCGGTCGAGGAACACGGCGAGGAAGACGATGCCGAGGCCCGCCTCGATGCCCTGCGGGATGTTGAGCGTCGTGATGGCCGCGATGACCTCCTTGCCGAGCCCGTCCGCGCCGGCCATGCCCGCGACGACGGCCATCGACAGCGACAGCATGATCACCTGGTTGACGCCCGCCATGATGGTTGGCATCGCGAGCGGCAGCTGGATGCCGCGCAGGATCTGTCCGGGCGAGGCGCCGAAAGCCTTGCCCGCCTCGACGGTCTCGGAGTCAACTCCGCGGATGCCGAGCTCGGTCATGCGCACGCCAGGCGCGACCGAGAACAGGATCGTGGCGAACACACCGGGCACGAAGCCGATGTGGAAGAACACGACCGCGAGCAGCAGGTAGATGAACGCGGGCATCGTCTGCATAAAGTCGAGGATCGGCTTGAGGATCGCACTGAAGGTGTCGCTGCGCGACGCAGCGATGCCGACCGGCACGGCGATGACGACGGCGATGACGGTCGCGACGAGGATGAGCGCGAGCGTATACATCGCGTTCTCCCACTGATCCATGCCGACGATCAGCAGCATCGTAATGATTGTGCCGATCGCGAGCTGCCACGAGCGGAAGAACCACGCGATGACGGCGAGAATCGCGATCATCACGAGGGTGGGCACCGACGCGAGCCCGTCGGCCAGACCCTCGACGACGAAGCCGATGACATCGGCGATGAAGTCGAGCAGCCACGTGAAGGTGTCGTTGAACCAGTCGAGGGCGACGTCCGCCCAGTCGCCGATCGGCAGGTGGAAGTTCTCGAGCATCAGCGGGCCTCCTCGCTTCCGGCGGCGTGGTCTTCGAGCGGCTTGCCGTCCTCACTGACCGCGAGCACCTGGTCGATGACCGTGGTCGGGACGGGCTGGGCCGGA
>JAJUIM010000293.1 GCA_029267645.1 Microbacterium sp. | reverse complement strand
CGCTCGAGGAGATGCCCGAGGACGAGCAGGTCGCGATCCTCGAGCGCATCGGCGACGAGCGCGCTGCCGACGTGCTCGACGAGATGGATCCCGACGACGCGGCCGACGTGCTCGCGGAGCTGAGCGACGAGCGCAGCGAGGCGCTGCTGCGCATGATGGAGCCCGAGGAGGCCGACGACGTCCGCCTCATCCTGCGCTACGGCGCCGACACTGCGGGCGGCCTCATGACCACCGAGCCGATCATCCTCCCCGCCGATGCGACGATCGCCGAGGCGCTCGCGCTCATCCGTCGGCACGAGCTGCACCCGGCCCTCGCGGCGAGCGTCTTCGTCACGCTGCCGCCGTACGAGACGCCGACGGGCCGCTACCTCGGCGCCGTGCACTTCCAACGCATGCTGCGCTATCCCCCGCACGAGCGCATCGGCGCGATCCTCGACGACTCGCTCGAGCCCGTGCAGGGCGAGGCGCCGGGGGCCGAGGTCGCGCGCCGCCTCGCGACGTACGACCTCGTGTCGATGCCCGTCGTCGACACGGCGCACCGCCTGCTCGGCGCCGTGACGGTCGACGACATCCTCGACTCGCTGCTGCCCGACGACTGGCGCTCGCACGACGAGGACGACCCGATCCCAACCATGACCGGATCCGTGCGGACGGTGCAGGGCTGATGGTGCGCTCGGAGGACCGCGGCTTCACGCGCGGACGGCGCCCGAGCCTGGGCGAGGAGACCCCCTCGGCGAGCGACCGGTTCGGTCAGGCGACCGAGTGGATCGCGCGCGCCATGGGCACGCCCTGGTTCCTCGTGATCCTCACGCTCTTCTGCGTGCTGTGGATGGCGTGGAACACGATCGCGCCCGAGGAGTGGCGGTTCGACTCGGCGGCGATCGGCTTCACGGCGCTCACACTGATCCTGTCGCTGCAGGCCTCGTACGCGGCACCGCTCATCCTGCTCGCGCAGAACCGGCAGGACGACCGCGACCGCGTTGCGCTCGAGAACGACCGCCAGCGCGCCGAGCGCAACCTCGCCGATACCGAGTACCTCGCCCGCGAGATCGTCTCGCTGCGCCTCACGCTCGAGGCGCTCGAGAAGGACGCCGTCACGCGCGAGGTGCTGCGAGAGGAGCTCGCGGAGGCGCTCCGTCAGCTCGACGCGCGCCCGGAGGACGAGCAGACCGCGGAGGGCCGCTGACATGACCGCTTCCCTCGAGGACCGCGTCCGCGACGCCGTCGGGCGCGTGAGCGATCCCGAGCTGCGCCGCCCGCTGGCCGAGCTCGACATGGTGCGCGGCGTGACGGCGGACGGCGACGACGTGCGCGTCGAGATCGCGCTCACGATCGTCGGCTGCCCCGCCGCCGACCGCATCGAGCGCGACGTGCGGCAGGCGGCCGCGTCCGTCGCGGGCGACGAGCACGTGACGATCGACGTGGGCGTCATGACGCCCGAGCAGCGCCGCGCGCTCACGGAGCGCCTGCGCGGCCCGCAGAAGCGCAACCCGTTCGGCGAGGGCACGCTCACGCGCGTCATCGCCGTCACGAGCGGCAAGGGCGGCGTCGGCAAGTCGACCGTCACGGCGAACCTCGCGGTCGCCCTCGCGCGCCGAGGCCTGTCGGTCGGCCTCGTCGACGCCGACGTGCACGGCTTCTCGATCCCGCAGCTGCTGGGCCTCGTCGAGGACGGCGAGGCGCCGTCGCCGACGCAGGTCGGCGACATGATCCTCCCGCCCATCGCGCACGACGTGAAGACGATCTCGATCGGCATGTTCCTGCGCCAGTCGGACGGCTCCTCCCCCGGCGCCGTCATGTGGCGCGGCCCCATGCTGCACCGCACGCTGCAGCAGTTCCTCACCGACGTGTTCTTCGGCGACCTCGACATCCTGCTGCTCGACATGCCGCCCGGCACGGGCGACATCGCGATCTCGGCCGGGCACCTGCTGCCGGGCGCC
The DNA here is from genome assembly GCA_029267645.1 of Microbacterium sp. Classification (GTDB taxonomy): domain Bacteria; phylum Actinomycetota; class Actinomycetes; order Actinomycetales; family Microbacteriaceae; genus Microbacterium. The sequence continues at coordinate 941 of JAJUIM010000293.1, read as the reverse complement.
GAGGTGCTCGTCGTGACGACGCCGCAGCCCGCCGCGCGCGACGTCGCGATCCGCTCGGGCCTCGTCGCGCGCGAGGTCGGCCAGCGCGTCATGGGCGTCGTCGAGAACATGGCCGCGCTCACGCTGCCCGACGGATCCACGATGGACCTGTTCGGCACGGGCGGCGGCGACGAGGTCGCGCGCGCGCTGTCGTCCGACGGCGACGAGGTGCCCCTGCTCGCGTCGATTCCGCTGAGCCCCGCCCTCCGCGAGGACGGCGACGCGGGCTCCCCCGTCGTCGTCGCGCACCCCGAGGATCCGAGCGCTCGCGCGATCGACGAGCTCGCGGCGCGCATCGCGGGCGCGGGGCGCGGGCTCGCGGGCCGGCGCCTCCCCGTCGCCCTCTCTTAGCGCGTCAGGTGGCCTCGTCGTCGAAGGGCGGCGGGGTCTCGGACGAGAAGGTCGGCGCGATGAGGGGCGCCGTGCGCGGCGCGGGGATCGTCGCCGTGCGCGTGGGGCGGGCCGGCTCGTCGTCCTCGAGCAGCGCCTCGCGGATGATGCGGCGCGGGTCGTACTGCCGCGGGTCGAGCTTCTTCCAGTCGACGTCGGCCATCTCGTCGCCCATCTCGGACTCGACGCGCGTGCGAGCGCCCCGCACGTAGTCGCGCGTCTTGCGAACCGTGCGCCCGAGCCACTCAGCCGCCTGCGGCAGCCGCTCGGGCCCGATGATGAGGCCCGCGATCACCGCGATCAGCAGCAACTTCTCGATCGCGAACCCGTCGAACATGCCTCTCAGATTACTGCCGTCGGCCGAACGAGCCTGACAGCGGCGGGCGTCTAAGGTGGAACCTATGTCTGCCAGCGCTGTCGCACGCTTCGTGCGCGAGGTCACGGTCGAGCCCGACGCCATCGGACGCGCGCGCCAGAACGCGCTCGAGATCGGCGCGGCGCCCGTGAGCGCG
>JAJUIM010000027.1 GCA_029267645.1 Microbacterium sp. | reverse complement strand
GTGCTATTCGTTTGCCAACCACGTGCTGGCGCACCACCCCGACGTGCCGATCGGCGTCTCGATGCCGACCGTGCGCGAGGCGCTCGCCGCGGCGCTGCCCGACGCGGAGATCGTCGCGGCGCGCGGCTGCGAGGTCGAGGGTGACGACGCGAGCGGCATCGACGAGGCCGTGCGGCAGGCGGCCTCGGCAGACGTCGCGGTCGTCGTCGTGGGCGACCAGGCGGGCCTGTTCGGGCGGGGCACCGTCGGCGAGGGCAACGACGTCGACTCGCTCGACCTGCCGGGCCTCCAGCGCGAGCTTGTCGAGCGCGTCGTCGCGACCGGAACCCCCGTCGTCACGGTGCTGCTCACGGGCAGGCCGTACGCGATCGGCTGGGCGCTCGAAAAGCCGGGCGCCGTGCTGCAGTCGTTCTTCCCGGGCGAGGAGGGCGGCACGGCGATCGCGCGGATCCTCACGGGCGCCGTCTCGCCGTCGGGATGCCTCCCCGTGACCCTGCCGTCGTCGGCGGGCGCGCAGCCGTACGCGTACGCGCACCCGATCCTGGGCGGCCCGTCGGGCGTGACGTCGACGGATCCGACGCCAGTGCGCCCCTTCGGCTTCGGGCTGTCGTACGCCGACATCCGCTACGACGACCTCGTCGTCTCGCCGGGGGCCGACGCGGGCGGCGCGTTCGAGGCGGCCGTCACGGTCGAGAACGCGTCGGACGTCGCGTCGGGGCACGTCGTGCAGCTCTACGGGCGCGACCTCGTCGCCGAGGTCACGCGGCCCGTGGCGCAGCTGCTCGCGTACCAACGCGTGCAGCTCGGGCCGCGCGAGCGGCGCCGCGTGACGTTCCGGGTGCCGACGCAGCGCTTCGCCTTCACAGGGCGCGACGGCAGGCGCATCGTCGAGCCGGGCGACGTCGAGGTGTGGGTCGCCCCCGATGCGGCGTCGGACGAGCGCGCGGGCGCCACGCCCCGGGCGCGCGTGGAGATCCGGGGGCCCGTGCACGGCGTCGGCCCGGGCGACGACCGCGTCGCGACGGCGCGCGTGGCGTGAGGTCGTCCCGCCCGTGCCCCTCCTAGGCTGGTGGGCAGAAGACCACACGGAATGGCGAGGGGCGCGATGGCGGCGAACGGGGCGAGCGTCGAGGGCGTGCGTCGCGCCAACCTCGGCGCGATCCTGCGCCTCGCCCACCACGAGGGCCCGCTCTCGCGGGCCGCTCTGACGCAGGCGACGGGCCTCAACCGCTCGACCGTCGGCGGGCTCGTCTCGACGCTCGCTGCGCACGGCCTCGTCGTCGAGCGCGACCCCGATCCGACGCGCAGGGTCGGCCGTCCCTCGCCCATCGTGGCGCCCGCCGACGGCGTCGTCGCGATCGCGGCGAACCCCGAGGTCGACGCGCTCGAGGTCGGCGCGGTCGCGCTGGGCGGCCGCGTGCGGCTGCGGGTGCGCGAGGATCTCGACCACGTCATGACGCCGGACGAGGCGGCCGATCGCATCGGACGCATCGTCGAGGCGTGGCGCGCGGACGAGCTGCGCGGCGCGCGCGTCGTGGGCGCGGGGCTCGCGGTGCCGGGGCTCGTGCGCGCCGCCGACGGCGTCGTGCGGCTCGCGCCCCACCTCGGCTGGGCCGACGTCGACGTCGCCCGCGCACTCGAGGCGCGCACGTCGCTCGCGTCGCGCGCCGGCAACGACGCCTCGGTCGGCGCGATCGCCGAGCGCCTGTTCGGCGCCGCGCAGGGCCACGACGACGTCGTCTACCTCAACGGGGGCGCGAGCGGCATCGGCGGCGGTGCGATCGTGCAGGGCATGAGCATCGGCGGCTCGAGCGGCTACGCGGGCGAATGGGGGCAGAGCCGGCCGAGCATCACCGACGAGCGCGATCGCCGGGCGCCGGGCGGCGTGCTCGAGGACGAGGTCCGGCGCGAGCGCCTGCTGCAGGCCGCGGGCGCAGCGCCCGGCGACGATCAGGCCCTCGCGGCGCGCATCCTCGCGTCGCCGCAGGCGGCGCCCGAGATCGCGCGCCAGCGGCGGATCCTCGCCGCGACGCTCGCGAACGCGGCCAACGCGCTCAACCCGTCGATCATCGTGCTCGGCGGCTTTCTCGCGGCGCTGCGGGAGGCGGACGACGCGGGCTTCGACGAGGCCGTGCGGGCGCAGCTGCTGCCCGCGGCGGCCGAGGGACTCGAGATCCGCCCCGCCGCGCTCGGGCGCGACCGCCTGCTCATCGGCGCTGCCGAGCTCGTCTTCGAGCGCCTCGCCGAGGATCCGCTCGCGGGCTGAGTCAGCGGAAGCGCATGCCGAGCCCGAGCGCCGGGCCGCCCGTCGCCCAGCCGTCGCGGATCTCGAGCCCCGTGGGGTGTTCGAGCGCGCCGAGCTGCGCGAAGCCAGCGGACTCGACGTCCTCGATCCACGTCTCCTCGGGCAGCGCGAAGGCGACCTGCGCCGACAGCTCGGGCAGCAGGTGCGGCGCGAGCTGCACGCCGCGCTCCCGCGCGAGGTCGGCGATCTCGAGGAACGGCGTGATGCCGCCGACGCGCACGACGTTCGGCTGGATCACGTCGACCGCGCCCGCGTCGATCGCGTCGCGGAACTGATACCGCGTGTGGCGGTTCTCGCCGAACGCGATCGGCACGCCGGTGCGCCGCCGCAGCTCGGCGTGGCCAGCGATGTCGTCGGCCCGCAGCGGCTCCTCGATCCATGCGAGGTCGAACGCTGCGAGGCGCTCCATGGCCTCGGTCGCGCGCTCGAGGTCCCAGCGCTGATTCGCGTCGATCATGAGCACGCGATCCGGCCCCAGCGCCTCGCGCACGGCGCGGATCCGCTCGACGTCGCGGGCGATGTCGGGGCTGCCGACCTTGACCTTCACGGCGCGGAAGCCCGCCTGGACCCAGCGCTCGGTCTGCGCCACGAGGTCGGCGAGCGGGTAGTGCAGGTTGACGCCGCTGCCGTAGGCCGGCAGGGCGTCCCGGCGCCGGCCGATCGCGTCGGTCACGCTGCGGCCGGAGCGCCGGGCGCGCAGATCCCACAGCGCGAGGTCGAGGCCCGCGAGCGCGATCGTCGTCACGCCGCCCGAGCCTGCCTCGTGCAGGTGCGCCCAGGCCTCCGGCCAGATCGCGGGATCGGCGGGGCGCCCCTCGGCGAAGGCGGCGATGTCGCGCGCGAGCAGCTGCTCGACGGCGTGCGCGCCGATCGTCGGCGTCCACGAGAAGCCGTGCCCGACGCCGCCGTCGGAATCGCGCACGTCGACCGCGACGACGTGGATCTCGGTGACGTCGGGCCCCCACGGCCGCTCGAGCGGCAGCGTGATGAGCCGCGTGTCGAGCCGCTCGATGACGGGGGCGCTCATCCCGCCGCCCCCTCCGGGACGGGCGACGCGGTCAGCTGCTCGCGCCAGAGGCGTCGCGCGCGCCAGCCGAGCAGGCGCTGGGCGCGGTCGCTCGAGAACAGCGACTGCGTGCCCGCGAGCCCGCCCGCCGCAGGGGCGAACGCGGGGAGGTAGGCGCGCACGGCGTCGGCCGTGTCGCCCGCCGCGAGCGCGTCGGGCGCGCCGACGAAGAACGTCGACCCGTTCGGCACCTCGGCCGCGCGCGCGATCCACGCCGCGACGAACTCGCCCGCGTCGCGCGCGTCGACGTAGTTGAACAGCGCGACGGCCGAGAGTGAGGGATCCGTGATCCGCTCGGCGACCGTGTGGCCCTGCTGCGTCGGCTCGCCCGCCCACTCCTCGGGCGCGATGACGTAGCAGGGGCGGAAGACGCCGAAGCGCATGCGGTCGCCGTGCTGGCGCACGGCCATCTGCACGATCTGCTCCATCGCGGCCTTCGAGGCGGCGTACCCGTTCCACGGCGCCGTCGGGTGGTCCTCGTCGAGCGGCAGGTAGTCGGGGGTCCACCCCGCGGGCGAGCCGTATCCCATGACGGTCGGGCTCGAGGCGAGCAGCAGCGCACCCGCGCCGGCCTCGAGCGCGGCACCCAGCACCGACCAGACGAGCTGCGTGTTGATGCGGTAGATGTCGGGATCCGGCAGGGCCCCCGGCACCGCGATGGCCGCGAGGTGCACGACCGCCTCGGGGCGGGCGTCGGCGAAGACGCGCTCTGCCTCGCCCGCGTCGAGCAGGTCGGCCGTGACCTGCGTCGCGGGCAGCCCCTCGAGGCGCTCGCGGTCGACCGAGGTGACGGCGTGCCCCGCCTCGGCGAGCGCCGCGACGACGCTGCGGCCGAGGCGGCCCGCGCCGCCCGTGACGAGCACGCGGCTCATCGTTCCGCGCTCGCGGGGTCGAGGGCGCTCGCGGCGGGGCCGATGCCGAGGTCGGCGATCGCGACGGGCTGGCCGGTCGCGAGCGAGCGGTTGCCCGCGATGCCGACGACGACGCTGCGCACGCCGTCGGTCCAGTCGGCCGTGCGGCCGAGCGGATCCTCGCCGGGCCCGCGGAACACGTCGTCGAGCAGCACGGCGTCGCCGCCGCCGTGGCCGCCCTCGCCCGCGGGGATCTCGACCTCGCGGGCGGGGGAGAAGTGCGTCTGCACGACGAGCCGTTCGCCCGCGGGGCGCTCGGAGTCGTCGACGACGAGGTCGGGGCGCGCGCTCGGATCCACGACCGTGCGGCCGTCGTCGTCGACCGCGACGCTGCCGCGCTCGACGACCGTGAGCTCGGCGCGGCCGAGCGTGCCGTTGACGGCGACGGTGTAGCCCTCCCACGGCGAGTGCGCGTTGAGCGAGTAGGTCATCGTCGCCCCGCGCGCGTAGTCGACGATGAGCGCGAGGTTGTCCTCGATCGTGATGCCCTCGTCGAAGACGTCGCGGTCGCGGCGGTAGCCGTCGTGGTGCTCCTGGTCGAGGTAGAGGCCGCGGAGCTTGTCGTCCGAGCGCATGTCGAGGCTGAACGCGTCGCGCGCCGCGTCGTCGGTCGTGCCCCGCTCGGGGCGCGGCCCGAGCCCGCGGGCGCGGGCGTTCTCGGCGCCGTAGAACCGCAGCCCGCCCGATGCGTACACGCGCGTCGGCACGTCGTCGATCCACCAGCCGACGAGGTCGAAGTGGTGGCTCGACTTGTGGATCAGCAGGCCGCCCGAGTTCTCCTTCTGGCGGTGCCAGCGGCGGAAGTAGTCGGCGCCGTGCGCCGTGTCGAGCACCCACTCGAAGTGCACGCTCGTGACCTCGCCGATCGCGCCCGAGGCGACGACCTGCTTGAGCGCGGAGTTGCGCGGCGCGTAGCGGTAGTTGAACGTGATCGTCACGCGGCGCCCCGTGCGCTCGGCGGCCTCGGCGATCTGCCGCACGCCCTCCTCGGACGTCGTAAGCGGCTTCTCGACGATCGCGTCGGCGCCCGCCTCGAGCGCCGCGACGACGTAGCGCGCGTGCGTCACGTCGGGCGTCGTGACGATGACGGCGTCGACGCGCTCGGCTCGCACGACGTCGGCGAGGTCGTCGGGGGAGAACCGGCGGGGCGAGCCGAGGCCGGGGTTGTGCTCCTCGGACCAGTCGAGGCGTCCGGGGTTCGGGTCGGCCCACGCGACGAGCGTGCCCGCGTCGGCGTGGGTCGTCGCGAGGGCGCCGAGGTACATCTGGGCGCGGGATCCTGTGCCGATGAGGGCGAAGCGGCGGGTCATGGGGTGATCATCTCCTGAGAAAGCGGTTTCTCGACTCTGGCGATTATGGCGCGGCTCGGGCGTCCGGGTCAATCGAGGGGCAGCGGGAGGGGTCGCGCGAGGCCCCGCACCTCGGTCGTGGGCCACGCGGGATCCCGCGTGAGGATCTCGATGCCGCCCGCCGTCGCGATGACCGTGTCCTCGAGCTTCGCGCCCGGCACCCAGGGGTTCCAGGCGAAGGCCTGCGCGTCGCGGAGCGTCTCGGCGGCCGAGGGGTGCGCCTTGGGGTCGCGGCCCGCGTACCCCGTCGGCCCGCCCTGGTGGTGGGCGCGCCACGCGTCGTCGCCGAACCCGCGGTGCGCGTAGGCCGCGGCGATGTCGCGCAGCGCGTCGGCGAGCGCTCGGCCGCGCCGCGTCGCGGCGAACGCGTCGGCCTCGACCTCGCGCAGGGCCGCCTCGGTCTCGCGCCACGCGTCGTGGTCGCGGAACGTCGCCCAGCGCGACATGCTGGCGTGCAGGCCGTCGCGCACGAACGTGACGACCGCGAGGAAGCGATCGCCGAGCGGCTCGTCGGTCGGGATCGGGTGCTGCACGCGCGCGCGGGCCGCGCCGGCCACGAGCGCGACGGCCGGCTCGGCGCCCACCTCGTAGGCCGCCCGCGCGAGCCGCCCCGCGAGCTGGCGCTCGGTCCAGTCGGGGCGCGCCCCGGTCAGCACGCGAGTGACGGCCTCGGCCGTGTCGCGGCCGAGGGATCGGTAGCGCGCGGTCTCGGCCGGGAGGAGCGAGGCGCGCGCGTCGCGCAGCTCGGCCGCGACGGCGGCCTCGGCGAGCGCGCCGGGCGGCAGGGTGTCGAGCGGCGCGTGCCAGGGGATCACCTCCCACTCGTCGACGCCCGCGAGCTCCTCCTCGGCGAGCCGGTCCGCCTCGTTCGCGAGCGCCGTGACGCGGATCCCGCCCTCGCGGTCGACGGTGGCCGAGAACACCGGCGCGCCGCCGAGCGGCACGGCCGTGCGGGCGCCGTCGAATAGCCACGCGAGGGCAGCAGCTGAGGTGAGGCGGATCGCGTCGGCCCCGCGATCCTCCGCGATGCGCCGCAGGCGCTGGAGCTTGTGGGGGCGATCGGCTGACGCATCGTCGCGTGAGCGCATGTCTCCTCGTTCCGTCGGGAAGCGGTGGGAGACATCCTACCGGGAACCGGTTTCTCGTGTAGGATCGCGCTGATGTCACGCCTCAACGACGAGCACCTGTATCGCAATCCGATCATCGACGCGGATCTGCCGGACCCCGACGCGATCCGCGTCGGCGACCGGTACGTGCTGACCGCATCGAGCTTTCAGCGCGCCCCCGGCCTGCCGGTCTACGTCTCGGACGACCTCGTGAACTGGCGGCGCGTCGCGAACGCGCTGCCGGCCCTCGAGCCGCGCGGGTGGTTCCGCGAACCGCGGCACGGACAGGGCGTGTGGGCGCCGTCGATCCGCTTCCACGACGGGCGCTACGTCATCGTGTACCCCGACCCCGATCAGGGCATCTTCGTCGTGACGGCGCCCGAGCCCGAGGGGCCGTGGAGCGAGCCCCGCCTGCTGCTCGCGGGGCTCGGGCTCATCGATCCCTGCCCGCTGTGGGACGACGACGGCGCGACGTATCTCGTGCACGGCTGGGCGAGGTCGCGCGCGGGCCGCAAGAACGTGCTCACGGTCGTGCCCGTCGACAGCGAGCTGCGCCGCGTCACGGGCCCCGCGCGCGACGTGATCGACGGCGCCGAGCTCGACGGCTGGACGACGATCGAGGGGCCGAAGTTCCACCGGCGCGGCGCGCACTACTACATCTTCGCGCCGGCCGGCGGCGTCGCGACCGGCTGGCAGGCGGTCTTCCGCGCCTCGGATCCGTTCGGTCCGTACGAGGCGCGCGTCGTGCTCGCGCAGGGCGGCACGCCCGTGAACGGCCCGCACCAGGGCGCGTGGGTCGAGGCGCGCGACGGCCGGGACTGGTTCGTGCACTTCCAGGATCGCGGCCCCGTCGGCAGGGTCGTGCACCTGCAGCCGATGGCGTGGGGCGACGATGGCTGGCCCGTCATGGGCGCCGCCGTCGAGGGCGGGCCGGCCGAGCCCGTGCTGTCGCACCCCACGCCGCACGGCACGCGGCAGGGCGCGCGCACGCTCGCGGCGGACGACGACTTCGCCGTGGGCGCGCCGGGGCCGACGTGGACGTGGCAATCGAACCCCGATGACGACGCGCTCGCGCCCGGCGACGGCGCGCTGCGGATCCGGTCGGCGGACGACGCGGGGAACCTCCGCACGCTGCGGCGCGTGATCGGCCAGCCGGTGCCGGGCACGGCCTTCCGCGCGCGCGTCGGCGTGCGCGTGGACGGCGAGGACGGCGCCCGCGGCGGGCTCGCGATCCTCGGCCTCGACTACGCGTGGGCGGGCGTGCGTCGCACCGCCGACGGCGCCGCCGCGGTCGTCGCGATCCGCAGGCGCGATGATCTCGAGGAGTCGGTCGTCGCGAGCGTGCCGCTCGAGGGGCCCGAGACCGAGGTCGAGCTCGCCGTGACGGACGAGGGCGCCATCCGCGCCCGCGTCGGCGGCGAGGACGGCGTCGAGATCGATCCGCGCATCGACATGGCCGAGGGGCAGTGGATCGGCGCCGAGGTCGTGCTGTTCAGCGGGAGCGGCCGCGGGCGCCCCGAATCCGTCGCCGCGTTCACGCGGTTCCGAATCGATCTGGACGAGGATTGACCCATGGCAGGCAGACGAGCGCGCCGCACACCGTCCCGCGTGACGACCATCTCCGACATCGCCGAGGCGGCGGGGGTGTCGAAGGCGACCGTGTCGCGCGTCATGAACGGCGTCGCGACCGTCAACGAGGAGATCGCCGAGCGCGTGCGCCGCGCCGTCGATGAGCTGGGGTACACGCGCAGCGAGACCGCGCGATCCCTCTCGCTCGGCACGAGCCGCACGATCGGCGTCGTCGTGCCCGACCTCGCGAACCCCATGTTCCACCAGGTGCTGCACGGCCTGCACCGCGCGGCCGAGCGCGACGGCTACCGCGTGCTCATCGCCGACACGCTCGAGAACGTCGACGGCGAGGCCGACGTCGCGCTCGACATCCGCAACCGCACCGACGCCATCGCGCTCTTCGCGCCCCGCATGTCGCGCGCGCAGCTGCTCGAGCTGCTGCCGCGCATCGAGCCCGTCGTCGTGCTCAACCGCACGACGGGCAAGCGTGCGGCGAGCGTGCTCATCGACTACGCCGACGGCGTGCGGCAGCTCGCCGAGCACCTCGTCGGCCAGGGGCATACGCGCATCGCCTACCTCGCGGGCCCGCCAGACGCCCGCTCGAACATGGCCCGCCAGGAGGGCCTCGACCTCGTGCGCTCCGTGCACCCGAGCGTCGAGATCGTCGACGTCGCGTGCGGCTTCTCGTTCGAGGACGGCTACGCCGCGTGGCCCGACCTCCAGGCGACGGGCGCGACGGCTGCGATCGCGTTCAACGACGTCGTCGCGCTCGGGCTGCTCGGCCGCCTCGACGAGGAGGGCGTGCGCGTGCCCGAGGAGCTCTCGGTCGCGGGCTTCGACGACATCCCCTTCTCACGCTTCTCGTCGCCGAGCCTCACGACCATGACGGCGCGGCTCGGCGACGTCGGCGAGCGCACGTGGCAGGCGCTGCAGGCCGAGATGCGCGGCGACGCCGACCGCGAGCCGATCGTCTTCGCGCCCGAGCTCACCGAGCGCGCGAGCACGGGGAGCAGGGCGTGAGCCGCGCCCGGCTCCGCGCCGCGGGCGCCGTCGTCGCCGAGCTGCACGACGGCTCGGGCCTCGAGGCTCGCCTGTCCCCGCGACCCCACCTCACGGCGGCGACGGCGGAGGGCGTCGCCGTCACCGACGTCGGCCCCGACGATCACGCCCATCACCTCGGCGCGAGCCTCGCGCTCGCCGACGTCGACGGCACGACCTTCTGGGGCGGACGCACCTTCGTCGCGGGCAGCGGATCCACGTGGCTGGACAACCACGGCACGCAGGAGGTCGCCTCGCTCGAGGCGTCCGAGACCGCCCTGCGCGCCCGCATCGACTGGCGCGACCGCGCGGGGCGCCGCCTCATCGTCGAGGATCGCGAGCTCGAGGCGACCGAGATCGACGGCGGGTGGGCGCTCGCCTGGCGGTCGTCGCTTGCGGCGTTCGACGCCGACGTATCGATCGGCAGCCCGCACACGAACGGGCGCGACGGCGCCTTCTACGGCGGCATCTTCTGGCGCACGCCGTTCGCTGCGGCCGACGTCGCGACGGCCGACGGCGCGGGCGTCGAGGCCGCGCACGGCTCGCGCTCGCCGTGGATCACGCTCCAGGCGCCCGAGGCGACGCTCGCGGCCGCGACGACAGGCGGCATGCCGTGGTTCGTCCGCACCGAGGGCTACGTCGGCTTCGGCCCCGCCGTCGCGGTCGAGGGCCGCCGCGTGATCCCCGCGGGCGGCGCGCTCGCGCTCGACCTCGCGGTCGCGATCGCGGGTCCCGGCGCGGATCCCATGCGCCTCGCGCTCGACGCGGCGCGGGCGCTCGAGGCGGGGGTCGCGGCGTGAGCGCGCCCCGGCTCGGCCTCATCGGCACGGGCGGCCACGGGCGCAGCCACCTCGCGCGAGCCCTGCGCCTCCACGAGCAGGGGCGCGTCGTGCTCGCCGCCGTCGCGGATCCGCACCCGCCCGAGCCGTCCGCGCTCCCCGACGACGTGCGCCGATTCGACGACGGCGCGGCCCTCATCGACGCGGGCCTCACGGACGTCGTCGTCATCTGCACGCCGATCCACACCCACTTCGCGCTCGCGGCAGCGGCCGCCCAGCGCGGCAACGACATCCTGCTCGAGAAGCCCACGACCGCGACGCTCGACGAGTTCGAGCGTCTGCGAGACATCGCGGAGCGCGCCGGCGTGCGCGTGCAGATCGGCTTCCAGAGCCTCGGATCGGCCGCGATCGAGCTCGTCAGGACGCGGGTCGCGGCGGGCGAGATCGGGGAGGTCGCGCGCTTCTCGGCCACGGGCGCATGGGTGCGCGACGAGGCGTACTGGCGACGCTCGGCGTGGGCGGGGCGCCGCACGCTCGACGGCCGGGTCGTCGCCGACGGCGTGCTGACGAACCCGCTCGCGCACGCGACCGCGACGGCCCTCGCGATCGCGGGCGCGACGCGGTCGGAGGACGTGCGCGCGCTCGAGCTCGACCTGCGGCGAGCGAACGACATCGAGGCCGACGACACGTCGGTCGCGATCTTCTCGCTCGCCTCCGGCGCACGGCTCACGACGGCCGTGACGCTCGCGGCGGCGGCCCACAACGACCCGTACGTCGAGGTCGCGGGCGACCGCGGCGCGCTGCGGTTCTGGTACAAGACCGACGTCGTCGAGCGCCGCGACGCCTCGGGCGAGGTGCGCGAGCGCGTGGCCGCGACATCGGTCGACCTGCTCGAGGACCTGCTCGCCGCTCGGGAGGACGGCCGGGCGCTCCGGGCGCCGCTTCTCGAGACGGGCGCCTTCATGCGGCTCGTCGACGGCGTCGTCACCGCGCCCGCGCCGCGCCCCGTGCCCGCCGCCTGGGTCGAGCGCCGCGACGACGACCTCGGCACGCGCCGCGTGATCCCCGGCATCGAGCGCGAGCTCGAGCGCGCCCTCGCCGCCGAGGCGACGTTCGCGCGCATCGGCAGCCCGTTCGCGGAGGGGCCGCGCGCATGACGGGCGGCCTCGCGCGCCTCGTCGAGCGGGCCGCCGCGCACGACATCGTCCTGCACTCGCTCGAGGTGAGCGTCGCGGGCCGCCTCGTGCACAGCGCGGCGTCGGATCCGCACGGCCCGCACGTGCCGCACCGCATGTACTCGGTCGCGAAGTCGCTCACGGGGCTCGCGATCCTCGGCCTCGCGCATGACGGCGCCCTGCGCCTCGACGACCCCGTCGCAGCCCATCTGCCCGAGTTCGGCCCTGTGCACGACCTCGTGGCGCGCACGACGATCGCCGACGTGCTCTCGATGCGCGGCCCGCACGCGCGCACGACCTACCGTGAGGGCGAGCCCGACTGGCTCGCGTCGTACTTCCGCGTGCCGCCGACCCACGCGCCAGGCACGATCTTCACCTACGACACGAGCGGCTCGTACGTGCTCTCGGCGATCGCGGAACGCGCGCACGGCGCGCCGCTCGAGCGGGTGCTGCGCGAGCGGCTGTTCGCGCCGCTCGGCGCGGGCGACGACCTGCGGGTGCTGCGCGGCCCGGACGGCGTCGGTCACGGCGGGTCCGGGCTCGTGTGCCGCCCCCGCGACCTGCTCGCGATCGCCGAGATGCTCGTGGGCGGCGGCGCCAGAGGCGGCGTTCGCGTGCTGCCCGCCGAGGTCGTCGAGCAGGCGATCGCGCGGCGCAGCGACCCCTCGATGCAGACGTGGGGCGGCCCGCTGCGGGCCGGCTATGGCGCCCAGATCTGGCTGCCGCCGGGCGGCGGGTGGATGATGTTCGGCCTCGGCGGCCAGATCGTCTACGGCGACCCGTCGCGCGAGCTCGCCGTCGTCGTCACGGCGAACGCGCAGGGGTGCCAGGCGGGCGACCAGCGCCTCGTCTCGCTCCTCCTCGAGGCGCTCGAGGAGGATCCGCGATCGCAGGAGACCCCGAGCCTCGCGCCGCCCGCCCCGCCGCACGACGCCGCGTACGCGCGTCGCATCGACGGATCCTTCTCGCTCGTCGCGGGGGAGGGCGCGCCTGACCGGATCCGCGTCTCGGCGGGCGCCGAGCGTGCCGTCGTCGAGGCGGGCGAGGC
>JAJUIM010000002.1 GCA_029267645.1 Microbacterium sp. | reverse complement strand
CCCGTACACATACTCGACCCGCTCCGGCGCGGCGAGAAGGCCTACCAGCAGCGCCCCGCCAGCGAGGACGAGGACCGTCCCCGCCGCCGCGCTGAGGAACCCATGCCAGCGCCGCGGCGGTGGCTTACTCCGTCCGACTGTCTCCCGCATGCTCCGAACCCCGTTCCGCATGTTGACCAACCTCATGTTCGACTATCCATGATAGTTACTATCTAGCATAGTCGTATGGTTCAGCCTGTTTTCGCCGGCCGCCGTGGGGCAGCCGCCTCCCGCCCGGTTCGTGACCTCTGCGGCCCACGCGGTCCGAGAGGAGTGGGCTGCGCGAGGAGCGATCGGCGGGCGCTGCACAACCGTCCGGAGAGTCCGCTTGCCTCTGTCGCGGAGACCTCGTTCGCGACGCTGCGATGACAAAGTTGAGATCGCGATACCCCCGGGGGTATAGTGGCGTCATGGGCGCGACCGAGATCAGGCGAGAGAACCCGACCCGGGTGGTCGAGGAGAGCTCGGTGCCGATCCTGGGCTTTTGGGCCGACCACCCACTCGACGACGTTCCTGACAGTCAGAGGAGTTTCGCCTATGTCTGACCGACAGCTCACCTGCGCCCCGGCATGCCGCGCCGGCGTATGGGGGCGGCTGAGCCGTGGAGCCGTCGCCCTGATCGTCGGCGCGTTCGGTGCATCCATGCTGTCGACGGACCCGGCGATCGCGGTAGCCGCCGGCGTGATGGCCACCGTCATCGCGGTCATGGCGGTCACAGGAACATGCCCGACGAGCTGGCTCACCACTCGTCGGCAGCCTCAGACGCCGCAGCACACACTCGACATCCCCGATGCCCGGCAGCACGTCGACCTGACGAGCGCCCCCGTCCCGAACAGGAGTTCTCATGTCCACGAGTGACCCCGACGCCCAGCGCCGCATCCTCAACCGGCTCCGCCGCGCCCGCGGCCAGCTCAACGCCGTCATTGACGCGGTCGAAGGCGGCGGGTCGTGCCGGGAGGTGGTGACCCAGCTCGCGGCGGTCTCCTCGGCGCTTGACCGTGCCGGGTTCGCGATCATCTCCACTGCGATGAAGGACTGCATCGCCGACCCCGACGGCACCGACCGTGCCGACGACATCACCACCGAGGAGCTGGAGAAGCTGTTCCTCACGCTCGCCTGAACGAGCGATCCTCACGACCAACCGACAGACAGCCCTCGAAGGAAGAAGCAATCCATGTGCCGAGCTGTGACCTGTAAGACCTGCGGCAAGACAACCTGGGCCGGCTGCGGCCAGCACATCGCCGAGGTCAAGCGCACCGTGCCGGCGGGCCAGTGGTGCCCCGGACACGACAAGGAGAAGGAGAAGGCAGCCGCGACGAGCGGGTTCTTCGCCCGCCTGTTCGGACGATGACAGGCGCCACGCGCCACGACTCGCCCTCTCAGAATCCTCAGGAGTTCTGGGAGGGCCGCTACCGGGACGCCGAGCGCGTGTGGTCGGGCCGCCCGAACCCTAGCCTGGTCAACGCTGTGCAGCACTTGGCTCCGGGGAAAGCGCTGGATCTGGGGTGCGGGGAGGGCGCCGATGCGATCTGGCTCGCCACCCAGGGCTGGCTCGTCACCGGCGTGGACATCTCCGCCACCGCTATCGCCCGCGCACGCCGCGAGGCTCAGCGTCAACAGGCCAGCGCGGCCACCCGGTTCGTCACTGCCGACCTGGCACGGTGGGAGCCGGACGACGGCCCCTACGATCTGGTGACCGCCAGCTTCCTGCACTCGCCTGTCCCGCTCCCGCGCATCGCGATCCTGCAACGCGCAGCCACTACGGTGCGCGCCGGCGGTCACCTCGTGGTCCTCTCCCACGCCGCACTCCCACCCTGGGTCGACGCCGCGGATCATCCCGCGCACAGCTTTCCCAGCCCGGCACGACAGTTCGTGGAGCTGAACCTCAACGAGCACGACTGGCTCGTCCTGAGCATCCAGACGCACACCCGACACGCCACCGCCCCTTCCGGCGAGGCCGCCGAGCTGACCGACGGGGTACTTCTCCTCCAGCGCCGGTGACCGGCTCGTCCCGGCGCGGCGGACCCGCTGTGGGGCGGCTTAGCCGCGGGATATCGCGGTCTGGACGATGGCTTCGACGTGCAGCGTGGTCGAGTCAAGCAGCGGCAGTCCCGGCACGTCGTCGGGGCCGACCAAGAGGATGATCTCGGTGCATCCGAGCACGACCGCCTCGGCCCCGGCCGCGTGGAGGTTTGTCATGACCCGGATGTAGGTCTCCCGAGACTCAGGCCGGAACACGTGTCTGGTCAGCTCGTCGAAGATGATCTGATCGACCGTGGTCCGGTCGACGGGCTCCGGGGTCAGCACAGTGAAGCCCGCTCGCTCGAGTCTTCTCCGGTAGAAGTCCTGTTCCATCGTCGGCGCGGTGCCGAGCAGTCCCAGCCGGGTCACCCCGATGTCGGTCGCTGTGGTCGCGACCACAGCGGCGATGTGCAGGAATGGGACGGTGATCGCCGCCTCGATGACGGGCGCGACTCGGTGCATCGTGTTGCTCCCGCAGGCGATGAAGTCCGCTCCCGCCCGCTGCAGGCCCCGGGCTTTGCCTGCCAGATACTGTCCGGCCTCATCCCAGGCTTTCTGGTCCGGTCAGATGCGGATGTAGGCGGCGCCGGCCAGTTGCGCATGGACGATCGCGGTGACCGCGGAGGGGACCGTGCCGACCTCGGGTCGCAACTCGCCGGGGTCGATGCCGCGCCGTCCGAGCCCGATGCTGCACGCGGCCACCTCGGTGTGCTCGGGCACCTGGACGGCATCGGTGCCGGTCAGGCCGGCCAGTGCCGGGCCGTTGACGATCACCCGCACCCGCACTCCCAGGCCGGCGGCGTGGAGTCCGGCGGCGGCGTCCAGCGCCCGTTGCACGTCGGCGGGGTCGTCGGCCACGTGCAGGATCACCTCACGGGTGTTCTCATTCATTGTTTGGTGTTCTCTCTTGGTTTCCGGCAGGGTCAGATGGTGCAGCCGGTGAGGGCGGCCGAGACGTAGGGCAGATGGACGAGGGCAGCAAGGGCGGCCATGCCGGCCAGGTATGCGGCGATCGCGACGGCGGGCAGGGCGCCTGCCAGCCCGGCGCTGGGGTGGACGAGGTGGCGGATGCGTTCGGGACCAGCGGCGTGCAAGGCGACAGGGCAGGAGTGCTGCGGCATGGCGGGGTGGGTGCGTTCGCCGAGCTTGACCAGGGCGCTGACCAGCGCCGGGGTTCCTGCGTGACGGCGGGCCTGGTCGTCCGCGGCGATCTCCAGGTAGTGCGGCAGCGCGTCGGCGACAGCGCGGATCAGCGGCACCCACCGTAGGTAGGCGGCGATGCTGTCCACTAGCGCGGTGATGAGGTGGTGGCGTTGGTGCAGGTGGGCGTGCTCGTGGGCCAGCACGGCGGCCAGCTCGCCCGGCCCCAGCGCGCGCACCGCGCCGGTGGAGAGCACGATCCCGCCGTGACGGTCGGGGAAGGTAAGCGCGAACGGGTGCTCGGCGTCGACCAGTGCCACCTCGTGCCCGTGAAGGAGCTGCCGCCGCGCGCCGTGCAGCAGCGTGCGGGCGGCGTCCCGGGAGCGAGAGCTGCGCCGAACCATCTGGCGGGCAAGACCTGCTCCCAGAGCAAGGGCCAGCGCCACCGGCAGGGCGAGCAGCAGCACCGCGGGGATCAGGGTTTCGGTGGTGTCGGCGGAGAACGGGTTCGCGGCGGTCAGGCACCGTTGGCAGACCTCGGCCGCGCGTTCGGGCAGCAGCGCGGGGCCGGCTCCGGCCCAGGCCAGCACCGGGCCGATCGCCAGCAGCGTGACCAGCCAGACCCCGATGCCGCCGGCGACGACCACGATCGCCAAGCGCGGGACGCGCACCAGGGCGGGGGCAGCGTGCCGCAGCAACCACGGCCCGAACACCGCCAATGCCACCAGTCCGGTGCACAGAGCCATCGTGAGGATGCCCGCGGTCATGGCATGTCTCCCCGGTCGCGGCGTTCCAGGTAGTCGCGCAGCAGGTCCAGGTCGTTCTCGGGCATCGAGTCCACGAACTGCAGGATCGAGGCGGCCCGGTCGCGGCTAGCCTCCAGCACCTGCTCCATCAGCCCCGCGGCGTGCTCGTGCCTGGTGATCTTGGCGCCGTACCGGGTGGACCGGTTCTGCCTCGTGATGGTCACCAGGCGCTTGCGATCCAGGTTGGTGAGCACGGTCGCGATGGTGGTGTAGGCGGGGTCGGAGGGCAGGTGCTCGATCACTTCGCGCACGGTAGCCGGGCCGTGGTCCCACAGCACGTCCATCACCTGCGCTTCCAACGCCCCCAGGCGCAGCAGGTCGCCGGAGCGCCCATCGGCGGCCTTCATCGCACAGCCGCCACCGGCTCGGGGCGGACCGGGCAAGCGACCTGCCCGCGTAGTCGCCACACCAGTGCGACGCCGGTCAGGATCAGCGCGCCGAGCGCGAGGAACGGCTGCACGGGGGTGAACCAGGTGATCGCTCCCGAGTACCCCAGCGCCAGCAGCGCCAGCTTGTTGCACACCGGGCACCCCACCGCGAACCACGCCAGGATGCCGCCGGCCATTCCCATCCGGCTGCTGCGCCGAGCCTGCGCCTCATCGGCCGCGTCGGTGGCGGCGCCGTCCTCGCTGACCGCATTCGCCTGCTGCTCGTCCGCGGCGGCGCGGTACGGGCGGATATACGTAGCGACCAGCATGCCCGACAGCACCGAGGTGACCAGCCACACCGGATAGTTCCACCACACCGGCGGGATGTCTCGACCGAACAGCGGGTTGGGGATCAGCACCGTCGCCACCCCGATCACCACCGCGACAACCGCCGAGGCAGCGATCGCGGCCAGCACCTGCCTGCCCGTCCACCCTCGAAGCGCCTGGACCGCCAACCGGAAGCTTTCGCCGATGCCCTGGCGGGATCGAGTCGTGGGAGAGGTCATGGAACCCATTCTGACACGACTCGACTACCACGCATAGTCGACTATCTGAGATAGTAGAGGTCGGTGCCCGCGACAGTGACAGGAGAATCCCTATGCCCACCGAGACCACGAACCGCCCGAAACCGTCGAACCGTTCGAGGTCGTCATGGGTCGTGCCGGTCGCCGTGTTGACCCTGGCTGCTGTCCTGATCGCCGTGATCGTGGCGGTGAACTGGAGTGGCACGACGGCCGAGGAGGGGGGCTCGCCGTCGGATAGCGGCGCGCCGACGGAGGTGCAGAACCCCGAGCAACCGGACCTGTCTGCGGCCGAGACCAGGGACGAGGCGGACCTGCTCGCGGCCGGGCCCGTGGATGCGCCGGTGGTGCTGGTAGTGTTCTCGGACTATCAGTGCCCGTTCTGCGCGCGGTGGAGCGAGCAGACACTGCCGTCGATGATGGAGCACGTCGACGCCGGGGATCTGCGGATCGAGTGGCGCGACATCAACGTGTTCGGTCCCGCGTCCGAGCGCGCAGCGCGGGCCTCGTACGCCGCCGCCCTCCAGGGGGCGCTCTGGGAGTACCACGACGCCCTGTTCGAGGACGGGGAGCGCAGGTCCGAGAGCGAGCTGAGCGAGGAAGCCCTCGTCGCCTTGGCGGGCGAACTCGGTTTGGACACCGAGCAGTTCGCCGCCGACCTGGGCTCGGAGGAGACGGCGCAGGTGATCGCCGCCAACCAGCAGTTCGGGTTCGACCTCGGCGCCACCTCCACCCCGATCTTCATCCTGGGCGGACAGCCGATCGTCGGGGCGCAGCCCACCGAGGTGTTCCAGGAAGCGTTCCAGAGCGCGCTCGACGCGGCGGAGTGAGGCGGCGTGGACATCGGACTGCTCGCCGCGTTCGCCGGCGGCACGCTCGCGCTGCTGAGCCCGTGCGCGGCGCTGCTGATGCCGGCGTTCTTCGCCTCCACGATCGGCAGCGGGCCCCGGCTGCTGCTGCACGGAGCCGTGTTCTACGTCGGCCTGCTGACCGTCCTGGTCCCCGTGGGGGTCGGAGCCGGCGCCCTGGGGACGCTGTTCGTGACTCACCGGCAGGCGATCGTGCTCGTCGCCTCGCTGGTCCTGGTCGTCCTCGGCGCGGCGCAGGCGCTCGGGTTCGGGTTCGACCCTGCCCGGCTGCTACCGGCCGGGGCAGACCTGCACGCGCAAGCGGCGTCCAAGACCGGACTCGTCAAGACGGTGCTGCTGGGCGCTGCCAGCGGCATCGCGGGATTCTGCGCCGGCCCGATCCTGGGCGCCGTGCTCACCCTGGCCGCCGCCCGCGGCGACACCCTCGCCGCCGGCGTCATGCTCGCCGTGTACGGCGCGGGCATGGTGCTGCCGCTGCTGCTGATCGCCGCGCTCTGGCAGCGCCTGGGCGCCCGTGGACGCCGGTTCCTGCGCGGGCGATCGTTCACCGTGCTGGGCCGGGAGCTGCACACCACCTCGGTGGTCACCGGGCTGCTGATCGTGGGCGTCGGGGTGCTGTTCTGGACCACCAACGGCCTGGTCGGGGCTCCCGAACTGGTTCCGCTCGACGCCCAGGCCTGGCTCCAGGAGAACACCGCGATCCTGGCGAACCCGATCCTGGACATCCTCGCCGTCGTCCTCATCGCCGGGATCGTGCTCGTGCTCTGGGCCAGACGCCGCCGTACCCACGCTCGCGCTGACGCCCCGGCGGGCGAGCACCGCGCGGAACAGTCATGACGCCGCGCCGGGGACGCTCCAGCCTTGCCCTCGCCGCCGTGGCCGCGCTGCTGGTGACCGGCTGCGGGGCATCCGAGCCCGAGCCCGTAAGAGACCCCTACCCGGTCGATGGGTCGCTACCCGTGGTGGACACCTCGGGCTTGCAGCTGCCGACGCCGTTCGAGGAGCTGGAGGTCGTGGACCCCGGGTGGACATCAACTCCTCAGTACGCGGACGGGGTGTACCTGGCCGCCGGTGAACGCGACGGTGTGCTGGAGTTCACCGCCGTGGACGTCTACGGGGACGTGCTGTGGGCCGCGTAACGTCCAGCGAGCTGCACCGGGTTCGTCGTGACCACCGACGCGCATGGCCGAGCCCTCGCGATCCTGGGCGACCTCCAGATCACGGCCGATGCCCTGGCCGCGACGACTGCCACCGCCTACGACCTGACGACCGGGGAACAGGTCTGGGGTCCGGTCGAGGTGCCCGGCCCCTACCAAGGCCCCGGCCTGGTCTTCGCCGCACCTCCCGATGGCTTCATGGGCGAGACCGGCCCACGCGTCGCGCTCGATCCCACCACCGGAGACGTCGCGGCCGACGAGTCGAGCCCTGAAGGTATCCGCATCATCGGCGAGTACCACGGCATCGTGCTGCTCACCCACGAGGACGCTCTGATCGCGCGCGACACGGCCGACGATCACGAGCTCTGGCGCATCCCCCTCGCCGAGCACGGCTGGACAGCGGCGTCCATCAGCGCGTCCCTGCGCCCTGAACCGGGAGACGGGCTCGCGCTCATCGCCACCTCCGAGACCACCGGCGCGCTCCTCAACCTGGATCAGGGCAGCATCGTGAGCAGCACCGCCCGCGACGCCGCCGTAGACCCCACCACGGGGACCCTCGTCACCCTGGACGACACCGGCCTGCACGGCTACGACGCCGACGACCGACCGCTGTGGTCCCTGCCTGTTGCCGCCGAGACCACCATCGCCGCGATCGGCGGCGTCTTCCTCTACCTGCGAGAGGACGGGGCGATCCGGGTCCACAACGTCCTCACCGGCGATGTCGCCCAAGCCTACGAACCCGACGGCCAAGGACCGATCATCGTGCCCACCCACATCACCATCAACGGCGCTGCACTCCTCCTCCAGGAACGACGGCACCTGGTGGCGACGATCGCTGAGTCCCCTCTGAACGAGTCCTTCCCGACGTCCAGCCACGCGGGCATGTCGATCGTGGGTGCTCGGGTCGCAGACTCGACTTGAAATACCCCAGGGGGTATGAGACGGTAAAAATACCCCCCAGGGTATCGATGACATCGACGGAAGGATGAACAGTGCTCCTCGAACGCATCTACGACGAGGACCTGGCGCAGGCCGGGTACTTCATCGGCTGCCAGGCCAAGGGCGAGGCGGTGGTGATCGACGCGCGCCGCGACATCGCGGACTACCTGGCGCTCGCGGCCAAGCACGGCATGCGGATCGTCGCAGTGACCGAGACCCACATCCACGCTGACTACCTGTCCGGGACCCGCGAGCTGGCTGCGGCGGTCGGCGCCGAGGTCTACGTCTCCGGCGAGGGCGGCGCGGACTGGCAGTACGGGTTCGACGCCCGGCGTCTGTACGACCGCGACACGATCACGATCGGCAACATCACGATCCAGGCCCGGCACACGCCTGGTCACACTCCTGAGCACCTGGTGTTCCTGGTCACCGACGGCGCCTTCGCCAGCGAGCCCGGCTACCTCATCTCCGGCGACTTCGTGTTCGCCGGGGACCTGGGCCGCCCCGACCTGCTGGACGAGGCCGCGGGCGGGGTCGACACCCGCTTCGAGGGCGCGCGGCAACTGTTCACCAGCTTGCGTGAGGTGTTCCTGACCTTGCCGGATCACGTCCAGGTCCACCCGGGGCACGGCTCCGGCAGTGCGTGCGGCAAGGCGCTCGGCGCGCTGCCCTCGACCACGGTCGGCTACGAACGCGCGAACGCCTGGTGGTCGCACCACCTGGCTGCCGACGACGAGCAGGGGTTCATCGAGGAGCTGCTCGACGGGCAGCCCGACGCGCACGCCTACTTCGCGAGGATGAAGAAGCAGAACCGCGAGGGTCCCGCCGTGCTGGGCGAGCGCGGCCCGGTGCCCGAGCTGGCCGTAGCGGAGGTGGCGCGGCGGCTGGAGGCCGACGAGATCACCTTCGTCGACACCCGCCCGCCGGCGCAGGCCCATCAGGGCACCGTTGCCGGCTCGCTCAACATCCCCGACGGCTCCAAGACCGCCACCTATGCCGCCTGGGCCTACGATCCCGAGGCCGACTCGCGTCCGCTGGTGCTGCTGGCCGAGGACCAGACCGCCGCCCAGGCGATCGCGGATCGGCTGCTGCGGGTCGGCATCGACCAGACCGCCGGCTACGTCACCACCATCGACGGGCTTCCCCGGTTCGTCCCGCCCCTCATCGAGCCGGCAGAGCTGGCAGGTTTCGATGCCGCGCTGCTGCTGGACGTGCGCCAGCGCGGCGAGTACGCCGCCGGGCACATCCCCGGCGCCACACAGCTCAGCGCCGCACGCGTCCTCTGGCACCAAGACGAGCTGCCGCGCTCCGGCACGATCGTGACCTATTGCCAGTCCGGGATGCGGAACACCGTCGCCGCGAGTGCCCTACGACGCGCCGGGCACGCCGTCGTCGAGCTCGACGGCAGCTATAACGCCTGGCGCGCATGGCAGGAGACCACCAGCGAGACCGCGCTGGCCTGACGCACAGCAGAACGATCGCATCCTCCGACGGGCGGTCGGCCCCAGCCCCTTCCATTCGCATCTCCGCTGCCCGCGGCCAGACCTGACGAGGAACCACCCCATGACCGATCCCTCCGCCGAGCTCCGAACGCTCACCGCCGAGGAGCTCGCCCAGTGGCGTCAGCTCCACGACGACCTCACGATCATCGACGTGCGGTCCCCGGCCGAGTTCGAGACCCTCCACATTCACGGCTCGTACAACGTCCCGCTGCCGCTGCTGACCGAACACGCCTCGGATCTGGCAGAGCGGCTCGGGCACCGCGCGGTACTCGTGTGCCAGTCCGGCAACCGCGCCACCCAGGCCCAGCAGCATCTCGCTGCCGCCGGCGTGCGGACGGCCAACGTGCTCACCGGCGGCGTGCCCGCCTTCGAGGCCGCTGGCGGCCAGGTGGTCCGCAGCGCAGCTCGCTGGGACATCGAGCGCCAGGGTGCGGTTCACGGCCGGGCTGATCGTCCTGGTGAGCCTGCTCGTGGCCGAGTTCCTCTGGCCGGAGTCCCGGTTCATCGCGTTCGCGCTCAGCGCCGGGCTCGTCGTCGCGGCGCTCACCGGCTCCTGCCTGATGGGCCGCATCCTCTCCCGCATGCCCTGGAACAAGGTCACGGCCAGCCCCACCGCACGGAGCGCGATCGCATCCATCCCGGTCGCGACCCAGGAACTGTGATGCCCTGGCGTGCTCCGACGTTCCGACGGCGTTCAACTGCAACGACCCCGCATCTAGGACCGGCATCGGCACGGTCGGCGTCACGACCCGCAGCACCAACCACGATGCCCGGTGAGCACGAGTGAGCGGCACCCTGATCCTCACCCTCGTGCTCGCCGTGGGTGTCGGGCTCGCGCTAGGGACGCTCGGCGGTGGCGGGTCGATCCTGACCGTCCCGCTGCTCACCTACATCGCGGGCATGCCCCCGAAAGAGGCCATCGCGGCCTCGCTGCTGATCGTCGGCGTGACCTCGCTGTCCAGCCTCGTCGTGCACGCCCGGCACCGTCGAGTCCGATGGCGCACCGGGCTCATCTTCGGAGCCGCTGGCATGGTGGGCGCCTTCGCCGGAGGACTCATCGGAGGCCAGCTCCCCGGTGCCGTGCTGATGGTGGCCTTCGCGATCATGATGATCGCCACCGCGATCGCGATGGTCACCAGAAAGCCCAGGCGCGACACCGACCAACCCACGGCCGATGCCGGGACCGAGCGCGCCCACTCGCTGCCGATGCTGCGGACCATGCTCGAAGGCATCGTCGTCGGCCTCATCACCGGGATCGTCGGCGCCGGCGGCGGCTTCCTCGTCGTCCCCGCCCTCGTGCTGCTGGGCGGCCTCAGCATGCCGGTGGCCGTGGGCACCTCACTGCTGGTGATCGCGATGAAGTCCTTCGCCGGACTCGCCGGCTACCTGACCACGGTGACCCTCGACTGGCCCCTGGTGGCCGCGGTCACTGCGATGGCCGTGCTCGGAGCGCTCCTCGGTGCGCGCCTGTCAGAACGCATACCAGCCGACGCCCTCCAGAAGGTCTTCGGCGTCTTCGTCCTGCTCACCGGAACGCTCGTGCTCGTGATCGAGCTGCCGCCGGCCTGGGCGATCGCCGCCGGAGGCCTCGGACTCATCACGGTGGTCCTCGTCCT
This sequence comes from Microbacterium sp., assembly GCA_029267645.1. Classification (GTDB taxonomy): domain Bacteria; phylum Actinomycetota; class Actinomycetes; order Actinomycetales; family Microbacteriaceae; genus Microbacterium. The sequence continues at coordinate 12,722 of JAJUIM010000002.1, read as the reverse complement.
CGTCTGCCGGCTGACCGCTCTCAACTGTCCCTTCGGCCTAGCCCGGCCGACCCCGGGCTGAACCACTTCACCTCACAACACACCGTCGCCGACCAGACTCCGGAGCCCCACCCTCATGACAACCATCGACCTCACCGAAGACGCATTCTCAGCCGCCATCACCGACCATCCCATCGTGCTGGTCGACTTCTGGGCCGCCTGGTGCGGACCATGCCGCAGCTTCGCCCCCGTCTTCGAGGCCGCGTCCACCGAGCATCCCGACATCCTGTTCGCCAAGGTCGACACCGAGGCCCAGGCATCCCTGGCCGCCGCCGCACAGATCACCTCCATCCCCACGCTGATGGGCTTCAAAGACGGCGTCCTGGTCTACTCCCAGCCCGGAGCGCTCCCGGCCAAAGCGCTCCACGACCTGATCGGCAAAATCCGCGACCTCGACATGGACCACGTGCGCGCGCAAATGCAGGCGTCCGACCCTCGCTAGAACAGGGAGCGCATCATTTCCGGGCTCAGAGTCGAGACATCGGCCGACACGCGGACGCGGGCGTCCGAGACTGCGCCCTTGCCGCTATGGGCCGCGATGCCAGTCGCCGGCGTGGCCGGGCTCGCGATGGATGCGGCGTTCCCCGCACTCGGGTGGTGGCCGCTGGCGTTCGTCTCGGTGACGTTGTCCCTGGTCACTCTCATCGGGCGACGGTCCTGGGGGGCGCTGCTGGTCGGGACAGTCTTCGGCGCAGCGTTCTGGTTTCCTCACGTGTCCTGGTCGGCGCAGTTTCTCGGGGAGCATCCGCTGAGCTGGGTCCCGTGGGTGGCCCTGGCTGGCGCGCTGACGATCTACACGGCTGTGCTGACGGTGCCGATCGCCCTCGCCTACCGATGGCTGCCGCGCCGGCGCAACGCCTTCGCGATGCGGCTGCTGGCGCTGCCGCTGCTGGTAGCGGGAGCCTGGACGATCCGCGAACTCATCATGGGCTCCTGGCCCTACGGCGGATTCCCGTGGGGACGGGTGGCGATGAGCCAATCGGAAAGCCCGATCGCTCCGGTCGCGTCATGGGTCGGCGTCTCCGGCCTGGGCTTCCTGATGGTCGCCGTGTGCGCCGCCGCGATCGAAGCAGTCCGTTGGATTGTGCGCGCGCAACCGGCACGCGGTAACGCCACCGAGCACCCGAGAACACCTCTCGCCTCGTGGGCGGCGTCGATCCCCGTGCTCGGTCTCGCAGCGGTGATGGTCCTGGTGCCGCAGTTCCCGACCAGTCACGCGGGCACCATCCGGGTGGGCGCTGTGCAGGGCAACGGCCCCGCCGCGTACGTCGATGAGCACGAACCGGGCGCGGTCCTGGAATCTCAGCTCGCCGCTTCCGCCCCTCTCGAAGACGAACAGGTCGACATCGTGCTCTGGCCCGAGGGCGGCGTCGACAGTGATCCCCTCGCCGACGAGGCCACCGCTCACGCGCTCGACGATGCAGCCGCCCGATACGACGCCCCGATCCTGCTCAACGCCGCCGCGGCAGACGGCCACCTCGTCTACAACACTTCCGTCCTCTGGACCTCGAACGGGCCGACGGCCGCGCACGCCAAACGCCATCCCGTCCCCTTCGGCGAGTACGTGCCCGACCGGTGGTTCTACGGCGCGCTCGTGCCCAGCCTGGTAGACCTCCTAGAACGCGAGTACGCCGCCGGCGTCGACACACCCGCCATCGAGGTCGACGGCGTAGAGGTGGGACTGGCGATCTGCTTCGACGTGGCCTTCGATGACGTCATTCACGAAGGCGCGCACAGCGGTGCCCAGGTGCTCATGTTCCAGACGAACAACGCCGACTTTCGCGACACCGATGAACACCTGCAACAGCTTGCGTTCGCGCGCATGCGCGCCATCGAGACCGGCCGCAGCGTCGTCAACCTCTCCACCACCGGCACCAGCCAGGTACTCGCCCCGAACGGCGCCACGCTGGCCGCACTAGCCGCGGACGAACCCGGACTCATGATCGCCGACCTTGAGCTCCGGGACGGGCTCACCGCCGCCGTCATGTTGGCGCAGTCGATCAACACGCTGATCGTCTCAGGCACTCTCGCCGGCTTTCTCGTCCTCGCCTTCCTCCTCCTGCGAGACCGTGCATCCTCGCGACACCATCGGGTGCTGGACTCCAGCCAACGAAGCAGCATCGGCCTGCACGAGTGCGCCGACGCGCATCGCCGAGAGCGCTTGTAGCGGAAGAACGCCGTTGCCGAGCGCAGCGATCTGCTGATTAGCCGTGAGTTGATGGATCGGATCAGTGATCCAACCACTGGGGAGACCCATCAACCACTCCACGAACTCGGGCGACGGCCGCGGTCCACTAGTCCTGTCTAGCAGCGCTGGCGCGATTCGTCCTGTCACATGCTCCCATCGGGCGATGGCGCGGGCGTAGCGTCCCCAGCGGCGAAGATGTCCTCGATCAGGAACCACAGCATCTCGGGTTCGCTGCTCTTGCTCTGCAAGCCAGCCGGCCCGTTTAGCTGTGATGTCCAGGGAGGTTGTTTCCCGACACGGGGCTGAGTCTTCCCAGGGGTGAGGGCCTCCGGGCTGTGAAGTGGAGCTGTCTAGTTCAACGCTTCACGAGCCCCAGGAGGCCCTCGTGTCCCACGCTAACGCTGTCCTCACGCCGCGCACGAGGCTTCGCCTCGCGCGCCTGATCATCGATAGCGGCTACTCGGTCGCGGGGAGTGATGCAGGAACAGGTGACACCTGAGGCGTCTGATCGTGTGCGGTTACTGCCAACTTTCGTGAGACAGAACGCGCCGGCTGGACGAATGAGGAACCGCATGATCTCGCGGATCTGCTAACTCAGTTCCTGCCAACTAGCGTGAGAAGGGACAGCTCCGGTGAGGCGCCTCCCCGGGCGCCGCCCCGCGGCTCCGGTATGTTCGTAGCCATGGATGACCCTCCGTCTTACAGTCCCTCGCCCTTTGGCCACCTATCCGCTCACGCGGACCGCATGCGGGCCAGGGGGTGTAACGCATGAACGAATGGATCATGGTCGGGATCGGTCTGATCCTTACCGTCGGGACGGGATTGTTCGTCGCGAGCGAGTTCGCTCTCGTCAATCTCGACCGCAATGAGCTCGAGGCGCGCAGGTCGCGCGGTGAGCGCGGCCTGGACAGCACGATCGCCGCCCTGCGCATCACCTCGACGCACCTGTCGAGCGCCCAGCTCGGCATCACGCTGACGACGCTGCTCACGGGATACACGTTCGAGCCGGCGATCAGCAGCCTCCTGCGCGACCCGCTCCTCGCGATCGGCCTGCCCGAGGGCGCCGTCTCGCCGATCGGCACGGTCGTCGCGATCGTCATCGCGACGCTGTTCTCGATGATCGTGGGCGAGCTCGTGCCGAAGAACTTCGCGCTCGCCGTGCCGCTCGCGACCGCCAAGCTCGTCACGCCCTTCCAGCGCGCGTTCACGGCCGTGTTCAAGCCGCTGATCCTGCTGTTCAACAACACGGCCAACGGCATCATCCGCGCCATGGGCATCGAGCCCAAGGAGGAGCTGTCGGGCGCCCGCAGCGCCGATGAGCTGTCGTACCTGATCCGCCACTCCGCGACGGCCGGCCTGCTCGACTCGAGCGACGCCCAGCTGCTGCGCCGCACGCTGCGGTTCGCGGAGCACGACGCCTCCGACGTCATGACGCCGCGCGTGCGCATGGCGACGGTCGACGTCGCCGACGACGCCTCGGCGATCCTCGCCCAGGCGCAGGCGACGGGCTTCTCGCGGTTCCCCGTCACCGACGGATCCCCCGACGTCGTGCGCGGCGTCGTGCACGTCAAGCAGGCGTTCGCGGTCGCGCTCGAGGAGCGCGAGACCCGCACGGCGGCCGACCTCATGGTCCCCGTGCGCACGGTGCCCGAGACGATGGGCGCCGATCACCTCCTCGGCGCGCTGCGCCAGGAGGGCCTGCAGATCGCGATCGTCGGCGACGAGCACGGCGGCACGGCGGGCGTCGTGACGCTCGAGGACGTCGTCGAGGAGATCGTCGGCGAGCTCGAGGACGAACACGACCGCACTCGAACGGGCGTGCTGCGCCGCGGCCGCTCGCTCACGTTCGACGCGGGCTGGCGCCCCGACGAGGTGCTCGACCGCACGGGCGTCGAGATCCCCGACGGCGCCGATTACGACACCGCGGGCGGCTACGTCACCGACGTGCTCGAGCGCCTGCCCGAGCTGGGCGACGAGGTGCCCCTCGAGCGCGGCGTGCTGCGCGTCGAGCGCATCGACGGGCACCGCATCGTGCGCCTGCGCTACACACCGGACGACCCGGAGGACGACCCCGCCGTGCAGTCGAGGCACGATCGCACGGTCGACGAGATCATGAAGGGAGCCGGCCATGAGTGAGGACGTCTGGGGAGTCATCTGGCTCGTCGTGCTGCTGGTCGGCAACGCGTTCTTCGTCGGCGCTGAGTTCGCCGTCATCTCCGCCCGCCGATCGCAGATCGAGCCGCGCGCCGAGCGGGGCAGCCGCGCCGCCAAGACGACGCTGTGGGCGATGGAGCACGCCACGCTCATGCTCGCCACGAGCCAGCTCGGCATCACGGTCTGCTCGCTGCTCATCCTCAACGTGAGCGAGCCGGCGATCCACCACCTGCTCGAGGTGCCGCTGGGGCTCACGGGCCTCACGCCCGAGCTCGTCGGCATCATCTCGTTCGCGATCGCGCTGGCGTTCGTGACGTTCCTGCACGTCGTGTTCGGCGAGATGATCCCGAAGAACATCGCGTTCTCGGTGCCCGACCGCGCCGCGCTGATCCTCGCGCCCGCGCTCGTGGCGGTGTCGCGGGTCTTGGGGCCGGTGATCTGGACGCTGAACACGGCGGCCAACGGGATCCTGCGCCTCTTCGGCGTGCAGCCGAAGGACGAGGCGACGAGCACGTACACGCTCGACGAGGTCGCGAACATCGTCGAGCAGTCGCGCCGCGAGGGCACCCTCGAGGACGCCTCGGGCACGCTCGCAGGCGTGTTCGAGTTCACCGAGAAGACCGTCGCCGACGTCGACGTGCCGCTCGGCGACATCGTGCTCCTGCCCGCCTCGGCGACGCCGGCGGACGTGCAGTCCGCGGTCGCTGCGCACGGCTACTCGCGGTACATCCTCACCGACGCCGACGGCGAGCCCGACTCATACGTGCATATGAAGGACGTCATGGATCTCGCGACGCCCGAGGCGTTTCGCGCGCCGATCCCCGAGAAGCGCCGCCGGCGCCTCGCGACGGTCTCGCGCACGGCCGAGCTCGAGGACGCCCTCGCGCTCCTGCGCCAGCGCGGCGCCCACGTCGCGCGCACGCTCGACGAGCACGGCCGCACGGTCGGCCTGCTGTACCTCGAGGACGTCATCGAGATCCTCGTGGGCGAGGTGGAGGACATGACCTCCCGCGCCGCGTAGCGGTCGCGAGCAGCTGGATCCGGGGCGCCCGGTCGATGCACGTCATCGGCCGGGCGCCCCGCTACGCTGATCGGCGATGCCTGCGACCGATCGTTCCGCTGCCGTCGGCGCGCTCGCCGTCGCAGTGACAGGGCTGCTGTGGGGCACGACGGGCACGGCCGCGACGTTCGCGCCCGAGGCGGGGCCGCTCGCGATCGGATCGGCGGCGCTCGGCGTCGGCGGGATCCTGCAGGCGCTCATCGCGATCGGACCGCTGCGCGCCGCCTGGCCGGCGATCCGCGCGCGGTGGGGCCTCGTCGCGCTCGGCGCGGTCGCCGTCGCGATCTACCCGCTCGCGTTCTACAGCTCGATGCGCCTCGCGGGCGTCGCGATCGGATCGGTCGTGTCGCTCGCCTCGGCGCCGCTCGCGTCGGGCGTCATCGAGCGCGTCGTCGACGGGCATCCCCTCACACGCCGCTGGATGCTGGCGGCGGGCCTCGGCATCGTCGGCAGCGCGCTGCTGAGCGCGGGCAAGGACGCGGCCGGCGGATCCGCGGTCGACACGGTCATCGGCATCGTGCTCGGCCTCGTTGCGGGCCTCACGTACGCAACGTACTCGTGGGTCGCGCAGTCGCTCATGGCGGCGGGCGTGCCGCGCGCGGCGGCGATGGGATCCGTGTTCGGCGCGGGCGGGATCCTCCTGCTCCCCGTGCTCGCCGCGACGGGCGCGCCGCTCGTCGCGAGCGCCGCGGCCTTCGGCGTGGCGGCGTACATGGCGGTCGTGCCGATGTTCCTCGGGTACGTGCTCTTCGGCATCGGCCTGAGCAGGATCCGCGCGAGCACCGCGACGACCATCACGCTCATCGAGCCGGCCGCCGCGACGATCCTCGCGGTCGCGGTCGTGGGGGAGCGGCTCTCCGTCACCGGATGGATCGGCATCGCGCTGCTCGGCGCCGCGCTCGTCGTGCTCGCCGTGCGGCCCGCGCCGCCCGCCGTGCGCGCCTGACTCAGGCGGCGTGCGGGGTGGCCGATTCACCGGTTGTTACGCTTTTCTTCGCCACGAGTTCGCCCACGGGTGTGCCATGGCGCCGACGTCGAACGGTCGCCGGCATCGCGTGAACGAGGAGCGCTCTCGGTGGCGAAGGACACCCCCTCCCTGCCTGATCCCGATCAGTCCGACGCAGCCGGCTCCCGCCAGCAAGGCGATGTCTGGTGGCACGTCGCGTTCGGCGGCCTGCTGGCCGTCTCGTTCGTCAGCTTCGTGCTGTGGTCGCTCGGGTGGGTCGCGCCCGAGACGAACCGCGTGCTGCTGATCACGGCGATCGTCTTCGGCGTCTTCATGGCGTTCAACATCGGCGGCAACGATGTCGCGAATTCCTTCGGCACGAGCGTCGGATCCGGCACGCTCACGATGAAGCAGGCGCTCATCGTCGCCGCCGTGTTCGAGGTCTCGGGCGCCGTCCTCGCGGGCGGATCCGTCACCGAGACCGTGCGGTCGGGGATCGTGGACCTGTCTGCGGTGTCGCAGGATGCCGACGACCTCGTGTTCATCATGATGTCGGCGCTGCTCGGCGCGGCGCTGTGGCTGTTCCTCGCGACCTACATGGGGTGGCCCGTCTCGACGACGCACTCGATCATCGGCGGCATCGTCGGCGCGGCCGTGACGATGGGGTTCGTTACGGGATCCGGCGGCTTCGAGATGGTGCAGTGGGACCAGATCGGCCAGATCGTCGTCTCGTGGGTGCTCTCGCCGCTGCTCGGCGGCGTCGTCGCCTTCGCGATCTTCTGGCTCATCAAGCGCTTCATCCTGAGCCACGCGGAGGGCGACCGCGAGGAGGGGCACAAGGCGCTGCAGACCCTCGTGCCGCTCGTCGCGGCCGTCGCCGCCGTCGTGCTCGCGGGCATGCTGCTCGTGAAGGGGCTGTCGAACCTCGCGATCGAGCTCGAGCCCGCGATCCTCGCGTTCGTGTTCGCCATGATCGGCATCGCCGTGTGGGTGGGCGTGTACGTCTTCGCGCAGGCGCTGCGCAAGAAGAAGTTCAAGAAGGCCGCCTTCACGCTGTTCTCGTGGATGCAGGTCTTCACGGCGAGCGTCTTCGCGTTCAGCCACGGCGCCAACGACATCGCGAACGCCGTCGGCCCCTTCGCGGCCGTGCTCGACGTGTTCCGCAGCGGCGCCGTCAACGCGACGGCCGCGCTGCCCCGCCCGATCCTCATCACGTTCGGCGTCGCGCTGCTCGCGGGCCTGTGGTTCATCGGCCGCAAGGTCGTCTCGACCGTCGGCCAGCGCATCACCGAGATCCACCCCGCGAGCGGCTTCTCGGCCGAGCTCGCGGCCGCGTCGGTCGTCATGCTCGCCTCGGTCCTCGGCCTGCCCGTCTCGTCGACGCACATCCTCATCGGCGCCGTCCTCGGCGTCGGCCTCGTCAACCGCGCCGCGAACTGGAAGCTCATGAAGCCCATCGCGACCGCGTGGGTCGTGACGCTCCCCGCCGCGGCGGCCGTCGGATCCGTCGGCTACCTCGCGCTGAGCGCGATCTTCTGACGGGATCCGCGCCGCGCGCCGGGCGCGGTCGTAGGCTCGAAGAGGCAACGACCGCCCACGGAAGGAACGCTCGCATGACGCTGAACATCCCGCAGATCACCCTCAACGACGGCAACCCCTTCGCCGAGGTCGGCCTCGGCACCTACGGCCTCACGGGCGACGAAGGCATCGCCGCCATCCAGGCCGGCGTCGACGGGGGCTACCGCGTCGTCGACACGGCCGTGAACTACGGCAACGAGCGCGAGGTCGGCGAGGCCGTGCGCCGCAGCTCGGTCGACCGCGACGAGATCATCGTCACGACGAAGGTGCCCGGGCGCCACCACGGCTATGACGAGGCGATCGCCTCGGGTCGCGAGTCGAACGAGACCCTCGGCCTCGGGCGCATCGACCTGCTGCTCATCCACTGGCCGAACCCCAGCGTCGACAAGTACGTCGAGACCTTCCGCGGCATGCTCGCGCTGCGCGAGGAGGGCATCGTGCGCTCGGTCGGCGTCTCGAACTTCACGGAGGCCATGCTCGAGCGCCTCATCGGCGAGACGGGCGTGACGCCCGCCGTCAACCAGGTCGAGCTGCACCCGTACTTCCCGCAGGGCGCCCTGCGCGCCTTCCACGCCGAGCACGGCATCCGCACCGAGAGCTGGAGCCCGCTCGGCCGCCGCAGCGACCTGCTGGCAGAGCCTCTGCTCGCGGAGCTCGCCGAGAGCTACGGCGTCACCCCGACGCAGATCGTCGTGCGCTGGCACACGCAGATCGGCTCGACGCCGATCCCGAAGTCGGCCCACCCCGACCGCCAGCGCGAGAACGCCGACGTGTTCGGCTTCGCGCTGTCGGACGACGACGTCGCGCGCCTGACGGCGCTCGAGCGCGGGCGCATCTGGGGCGCCGACCCCGAAACGCACGAGGAGATGTAGCGGGCGGCCCGTCAGGGCATGTGCGACATCGCGAAGATGAGGCCGATGATCGCGAGCGCGAGGCCGCCGCAGAGCGCGCCCGCGACCGCGAGGCCCGCCTTCGCGGCGTGGCCCTGCTCGTGACGGCGCACGCCGAGGATCCCGAGCCCGATCGCCGCGACCGACGGCACGAGCGCGATCACCTCGCCGATGACGGGGACGAGCGCGCAGACGACCGCGAGAAGGCCGAGAAGGAAGGCGGCGATCCCGACGCCGTCCCGCTGCGCGTGGTGTTCCTCTGTCACCTCTTGATCATGCCCGATCCCGGCCGAGAACCGCCCCGCGGATTCTGGGCCACAGATAAGACGGCCCAGCGGCGGCGATCTCCCGGCCGCCGTCGGCGACAATGGATCCGGTGGGTGCGAAGCGGACGGTCGGAATCGCGCTCGGCGCGGTCGCCCTCCTCGGCGGCGTCGGGGCGCTGGGTGTCATCGGCGTGATCGCGATCATCAACTCGATCTCGTTCGATCCGATCGACATCGACGACATCGCGCCCGAGCCGGAGCGCCAGGTAAGCGTTGCGACACCCGCCGCCGCCGAAGACGATCCCGAATGGCTCGGTCGCACGGCGGAGGCGACGGGGATCCCCGAGCGCGCGCTCGCCGCGTATGTCGCGGCCGACGCCCGCGTGCGCGCGGAGGGCTGCGAGGTCGGCTGGAACACGCTCGCCGGCATCGGATGGGTCGAGAGCCATCACGGCACGCTGCAGGGCGGCGCGATCGACGCCGACGGCGTCGCCCGGCCCGCGATCATCGGGATCCCGCTCGACGGCAGGAACGACACGATGGCGATCCCCGACACCGACGGCGGCGAGATCGACGGCGACACGGAGTGGGATCGCGCGGTCGGACCGCTGCAGTTCATCCCCGAGACGTGGCGCATCTGGGGCGTCGACGCGTCGGGCGACGGCACGGCGGATCCGCACAGCATCGACGACGCGGCCGCGACCGCCGCGACGTACCTCTGCCGGATCGACGGCACGCTCGCGACGGAGGAGAGCTGGGTGCGCGCGGTGCGGTCGTACAACGACATGTTCGACTACCAGGTGCGCGTGGCAACGGCCGCCGAGCGCTATGCGGAGGCCGCTACGGCGCCGGAAACGCAGCCCTGACGGGGCGCGAGAACAGCAGCGCCTGGGCCGCGATGAGCAGGCCCGCGAAGATGAGCTGCTCGGCGATGACCCACCCGGGGAAGAGGCCAGGGATGAGGGCGAGCACGACCGCGACGATCGGGAAGACGCGCGTAAACAGCTGCAGCCGGCGGAAGGCCCAGTACCAGCCGAGGCGGGCCCGCCAGAGGAAGTAGAACAGGCTGGCCGTGATGCCGAGCAGCACGAGGCAGCGCATCCACACGACGAAGCCGGGCGCCTCGCCGTCGGCCGCGAGCACGAGCGCGACGCCGACCGTCGCGACGCCGAGCGCGGTGCAGCCCGCGAGGATCCACGCCACGGCGCGCAGGGCGCGCGCGGCGCGGGGGTCGTCGCTCGGGGCGACGCGGTGATCCCTGTGCCGCCCGCCGGCGAAGCGGTCGACGCGCCGCAGCAGGGGTTCCAGGGTCACGGGAGCGAGTCTAAAACCCACAACGCAGTCAATCCCGAGAGCCGGCCCCGGGCTGGGGCCCGCTCTCCGGCGTGTCGCCGACGGATTGACTGCGTTGTGTTGGGGGGAGAGGGGGGAAGGGGAGGGGACTACAGCGTGGCGGTGTCGATGACGAAGCGGTAGCGCACGTCGCTCGCGAGCACGCGCTCGTAGGCCTCGTTGATGCGGTCGGCCGAGATGAGCTCGGTCTCTGGCGCGATGCCGTGCTCGGCGCAGAAGTCGAGCATCTCCTGCGTCTCGCGGATCGAGCCGATGTTCGAGCCCACGAACGCCTTGTTACCCATGATGAGCGAGAACACCTGCACGGGCAGCGCCTCGGGCGGTGCGCCCACGTTGACGAGCGTGCCGAAGGGGCGAAGCGTCGCGAGGTAGGCGTCGATGTCGAGCTTCGCGCTCACGGTGTTGATGATGAGGTCGAAGGATCCGCGCACCGACTCGAGCGCGCCTTCCTCGCCCGTCGCGACGTGGGCCGTGGCGCCGAAGGCGAGAGCGTCGTCGCGCTTGGACGCCGTGCGGGAGAGCACCGTGACGTCGGCGCCCATCGCGACGGCGATCTTCACGGCCATGTGGCCGAGGCCGCCCATGCCGACGACCGCGACGCGCTTGCCGGGGCCTGCGCCCCAGCGGGCGAGCGGCGAGTACGTCGTGATGCCGGCGCACAGCAGGGGAGCGGCCTGCTCGTAGGGGATCGACTCGGGCACCTTCAGCACGAAGTCCTCGTCGACCACGACGTGGGTCGAGTAGCCGCCCTGCGTGATCGTGCCGTCGCGGTCGACCGACGCGTAGGTCTGCGTGTTGCCCTTCGCGCACATGTGCTCGTCGCCCGCGAGGCAGGCGTCGCACTCGCCGCACGAGTTGACCATGCAGCCCACGCCGACGCGGTCGCCGACGGCATGCTTCGTGACGTCGGATCCGACCTCGACGACCTCGCCGACGATCTCGTGGCCGACGACCTGCGGGTAGGCGATGGGGCCCCATTCGCCGCGGACCGTGTGGATGTCGCTGTGGCAGATGCCGGCGTAGCGGATCGCGATGAGCACGTCGTTCGGGCCGACGTCGCGGCGCTCGATCGTGAGGGGCACGAGGGGAGCGGTCGCGGACGTCGCTCCGTAGGCGTTGACGGTGAGCATGGGGAACTCCTGTCGATCGGTCGGGAGGGGAGAAACCCAGGTTGCCACGGATCGCGTCGCGGGGCGGTCGCCGAGCCAGGTGCTGACGGGACCCCTCTGGGACGCGAACGGGCCCTGGTGTCGACTGATCGACAGAGGTAGCATAGATCGTGGATCGCACACGATTCACCGTCATTCCATGAGAGGACGAGAACGATGAAGGCAGCACGCTTCTACGACCGCGGCGACATCCGCATCGAGGACATCGAGCAGCAGAAGTTGGAGCCCGGCACCGTCCGCATCGACGTGGCGTGGTGCGGCATCTGCGGCACCGACCTGCACGAGTACCTCGACGGGCCGATCTTCGTGCCTCCGCACGGGCACCCGCATCCCATCTCGGGAGAGGACGCTCCCGTCACGCTCGGCCACGAGTTCTCGGGAACGATTTCTGAGGTCGGGGAGGGAGTGACGGATCTCGAGGTCGGCGATCACGTGGTCGTCGAGCCGTACATTATCCGCGACGACGTCGATACAAGTCCGGCCTCGAATGACTACCACCTGTCGCCGGACATGAACTTCATCGGACTGGGCGGCTGCGGTGGCGGCCTGGCGGAGAACATTGTCGTCAAGCGCCGGTGGGTGCACAAGATCTCGAACGATGTGCCGCTCGACGAGGCTGCGCTGATAGAGCCGCTCTCGGTCGCCTATCACGCGGTCAAGCGCTCGGGTGTCCAGGCGGGCCAAGTCGCCGTCGTCGGCGGGGCGGGGCCGATCGGACTGCTCACCGCGACGGTCCTGCACGCCCTCGGCGTGACGGTCGTCGTGTCTGAGCTCTCGTCGCTGCGGCGGCAGAAGGCGATCGATGCGGGCGTCGCGGATCACGCGCTCGATCCGGCCGCAGTCGATGTCGTCGACGAAGTGAAGCGCCTCACCGGCGGCAAGGGCGCCGACGTCGCGTTCGAGTGCACCTCGGTGCAGGTCGTCTTCGACACGCTGATGGACGCCGTGCGGCCCACGGGCGTCGTGGTCGTCGTGTCGATCTGGGGCAAGCCCGCATCCTTCGACATGCACAAGCTCGTGATGAAGGAAGTCGATGTGCGCGGCACGATCGGCTATGTCAACTCGCATCCCGAGACGAT
>JAJUIM010000246.1 GCA_029267645.1 Microbacterium sp. | reverse complement strand
TCGGTCGAGGGACGACCCTCGCGGCGGAAGAACGAACCGGGGATCTTGCCGGCGGCGTACGAGCGCTCCTCGACGTCGACCGTCAGCGGGAAGAAGTCGAACCCTTCGCGCGGGTGCTTGCCGGCGCTCGTCGCCGAGAGGAGCATCGTCTCCTCGTCGAGGTACGCGGCGACCGCGCCCTGCGCCTGCTGCGCGAGGCGGCCCGTCTCAAAGCGGATTGTGCGGGTACCGAAGCGTCCGTTGTCGAGGACGGTTTCGGCGGCGGTGATTTCAGGACCTTCCAAGAGGCCTCTCCTTCTATCGTGCTCACGGCGCGCGCGAGCGTACGAGAGGAGCAGGAGCCAGGAGTTCCGTGCTGGCCACCAGGAGAAACCCACCGGACGCGATCCGGGAGGCCACTTCTAGGGACCAGCTCCTGCGAGCCTGCTCCGCGAGTGTGGAATTGCGAGCCCAGTCCGGGCCCGCTCCTACCCTATCAGGGCGTGTCGCGCGCGGGTCAGCGCAGCCGACGCCAGTCGGCCTCTGGCGTGAGCGGCACGGCGGGCGGCAGCGCGGGCGAGGTCGCGAGCTCGATGCGGCGGCCGGACTCGGCCGACGCGAGCAGCGCCGTCATGACGTCGAGGTGGTGCATCGCGAGCTCTCCGCTCGCGCGCGCGGCGCGATCCGGCGTCGCGGTCACGAGGTCGAGGATCCCGACGCCCCGCGACGCGTCGACGTACCCGGCCGACGGCTCGGCCTCGTGCCAGCCGTCGTCGCCCGGCCGGACGACGCGCACGGCGCCGCCGAACGTGTTGGGATCGGGCACCGCGAGCGATCCCTCCTCGCCGTGCACCTCGATGGGGGCGGCGGTCGTTCGCGTGCCGTCGAAGCTCGTCGTGAGCGTCGAGATCGCGCCGCCCGCGTGCTCGAGGATCCCCGTCACGTGCGTGAGGACATCGACGGGGATGCGCTCCCCCGCGCGGTCGCCGCCCGCGATCACGCGCTCGTCGCGCGTGCGGCTGCCGGCCCCGAAGACGGCCCGCACGGGTCCGAGCAGCTGCACGAGCGACGCGACGTAGTACGGGCCCATGTCGAGCAGCGGCCCGCCGCCCGCGCGGTAGTAGAAGTCGGGCGCGGGGTGCCAGCGCTCGTGGCCGGGCGTGATCATGACGGCGTTCGCCGAGACGGGGCGCCCGATCGCGCCGTCGCCGAGCAGGCGGCGCGCCGTCTGGGTGCCCGTCCCGAGCACGGTGTCGGGGGCGGATCCGAACGGCACGCCGCGCGCCGCCGCGGCGTCTGAGATCTCGCGCCCCTCCGCCATCGAGAGCGCGAGCGGCTTCTCGCCGTAGACGCCCTTGCCGGCTGCGATCGCGGCGAGCGCGATCTCGGCGTGCGCGGCGGGGATCGTGAGGTTCAGCACGACGTCGACGTCGTCGCTCGCGATCAGGTCGGGCACGGCCATCGCGCGCGAACCCGGGACGCCGGCGGCCGCCGCCTCCGCGCGAGCGAGGTCGAGATCCGCGAACGCCGTGACCGCCGCGCCCTCCACGCGCGCGAACGTGTCGAGATACGCCCGCGAGATCGTGCCGACGCCGACTACGCCGATGCGGTGCGGCTCGCCCACAGCATGCTCCTCTCGATGATCGTGCGCACGTTCTGATCGCGCACGGTCGCCAGGTCGTGCCCGGGCGTCACGACGGCGATGCGGCCCCTCCCCCACAGGCGCGTCCAGACCGCAGGCGACGTGACGGGCCGATGCCACGGCTGCCAGTCGGGCGCCTCGTGCGTCGTCGTCGCGAGCACGTCGATCGCGTCGTCGTGCAGCACCCAGTACTGCTCGGTCGTCAGCTCGAAGTCGTCGAGACCCGCCGTGATGGGGTGCGCACGGCCCGCATCCGTGAGCTCAACCGTGTACCTGCGCATGGCGCTCGCGCCATCGGGCTCTGGGTGCGGATGCGCGGCGAACTGTCCGCCGATCAGCTGGAGGTAGTCGGACGATGCGCGGAACGAGTCTGCGATGCCGCCGTGCCACCCGACGAGGCCCGCGCCCGCCGCGACCGCGTCGCGCAGGCCGCGGGCCGCGTCGGCGGAGATCTCGGACATCGTCACGCACTGCACGATGAGATCCACAGGCCCCGATTCGGCGAGCGAGGCGTAGACCTCGGGGCTCGTCTCGATGCGGACGTCGAAGCCCTCCTCCCGCAGGAAGGGCACGAATTCATCCGTCGTCCCGGCCGGGTCGTGGCCGTCCCAGCCGCCCCGTACGATCACCGCGCGTCGTGTCACCGTCGTCCTCCTCGTCGACCGTCTCCGCAACCCTATCGGGCCGCGGCGATCGGCTACGCCTGTGGCACGCCGCGGCCCGCGTACACCTCCTGATACCGGCGCAGCGCCGCCGACAGCTCGGTGCCGCTCGGGATCGCGGCCAGGGCATTCGCTTCGGGGAACTGCAGCACCGGCAGCTCCCACGCGGAGGGGAGGCTCTGCTTCGCGTCGTCGACGAACGCCTCGAGGTCGCGCTTCAGGAGGACGTACGGCGGCGCCGTGATGTCGGGGCACGCGCCGGCCGCCGACAGGTCGAGTGTGCCGTCGCGCACGGCTCGCACGAACTCCTCGGGGGCTTCGTACCGCAGGCGGTAGTGGTCGGCCTGACGCAGCAGCGCCGCAAGCTGCTCGATCTCGTCGGGGTTCGCGCCCGCATGGCGAGCGATCGTGAGGGCGTCGTGGCTGGCGGACGCCTTCAGCTCGTCGACGTAGGCCCCGCGGTCGACCGCGTACGCGGCGTCGAACGCCGCGTCCTGCGAACCCATCTCGTCGAGGAATGCGGATGCGCGGGTCGCCCACACCGTGAAGGACCTGCCGCTGTCGGTGTCGAGCACACCTTGTAGTTGAAGTTCTGCTGCTCCTCGCGAGCCCTGCGCTGCTCGTCGAGCAGGCGCTGGTTGTGCTCGCGCTGCAGCTGCGTCTGCTGCTCGGCGGCCTGCTGCTGCGCCGCGAGCTCGCGCTCGCGGAGGTCGAACTCGCGGCGCGCGTTCTTCTGCGCGTCACGCTGCGCGCGCTCGGCCGCCTTCGCCGCCCGATCGCTGTTCTGCAGCATGTCGCGTTGCCATTCCGACACCATCGTGTCCCTCCCCCGGTCACGGTCGCTGATACTCATCCGCATCATGTCGAAGCGAGGAAATGCCACAATGACGACATAACCGGCGGAACTCCCGCTCTTGCGCAGATACCTATCCGTGTGTAATGTCGCTCGGCTGGCGAGCCGCCGGCACACGACCATTCAGCTGGGAGGACCGATGCAGACCCGAAACCCCGACCATCGACGACCCGCCGCGGAGCCGACGTCATGAGCATCTTCGCCCGCGTCGTCGGGGCCCCGTACTCCTCGGCCTGGCGGCACAGACCGTCTCGGGCACCACGCGAGCC
>JAJUIM010000060.1 GCA_029267645.1 Microbacterium sp. | reverse complement strand
CTCGACGACGAGCAGCGCGAGCGGCTCGCGCGCGTGCTCGACGAGGGCGACCTGCTGCCCGCCTGAGCTCACACCTAGCGCAGCCGCACGGTCGTGCCGGCGGGGTCGCGGAACGCGCACCGCTCCCTCGCACAACACAACGCAGTCAATCCTGCGGCAGAACGGACGAAATCGGGTGTTCTGGGGCGAATCGCCCTCGGATTGACTGCGTTGTGTTGGAGAGAGGGAGTCAGCCCTCGTAGCCGGAGGGGTTCTTCTGCTGCCAGTTCCAGACGTCGCGGGTCATGTCGTCGATCGTGCGGGTGGCCTTCCAACCCAGCTCGCGCTCGGCCTTGGCCGGGGTGCAGTAGGTCGCGGCGAGGTCGCCTGCGCGACGCGGCTTGACCGACTTCGGCAGCTCGCGGCCCACCGCCTTCTCGAACGACGCGATCAGCTCGCGCACGCTGACGGGGTTGCCCGTGCCGAGGTTGTACGACACGAGGCCCGGCGCGGCGTTCTCGAGCGCCTTGACGTGGCCCTCGGCGAGGTCGACGACGTGGATGTAGTCGCGCTGGCCCGTGCCGTCGGGGGTGTCGTAGTCGTCGCCGAAGATGCCGATCTCGGGCAGCGTGCCGACCGCGACGCGGGCGACGAACGGCATGAGGTTGTTGGGGATCCCCTTCGGGTCCTCCCCCACGAGGCCCGAAGCGTGCGCGCCGACCGGGTTGAAGTAGCGCAGCAGCGTGACGTTGAGCTCGGGGTGCGCGTGCTGCACGTCGGTGAGCGCGACCTCGTTCATGAGCTTCGACTTCGAGTACGGGTTCGACAGCTCGACGAGGTTGCGCGACGCCTCCTCCGTGAACGGCAGATCGGCCGGGTCGGAGTACACGGTGCCGGTCGACGAGAACACGAACGAGCGGATCCCGCGCGCGAGGCCCACGCGCAGCAGCGCGTAAGTCGTGTCGAGGTTGTTCGCGTAGTACTCGAGCGGCTTCTCGACCGACTCGCCCACGGCCTTGAGCGCCGCGAAGTGGATGACCGCGTCGAACGGGCCGTGCGCCTCGAACGCCGACTCGACGACCTCGTCGTCGGCTGCATCGCCCACGACGAGCGGCACCTCGGTGCCCGTGATCTCGGCGATGCGGCTCGTGACGACCCTGCTCGTGTTCGACAGATCGTCGAGCAGCACCGGCTCGTGGCCCGCCTCGATGAGGGCGATGGCGGTGTGGGTTCCGACGTATCCGGCTCCGCCGGCGAGAAGTACGCGCATGGTCACCACATTAGCGGGGACCGAGCGCGCCGCCCGACTCCTCGAGATAGCACGCGCCGCAGAGCGACTCGTACGTCACGAAGTGCTCGTCGCGCACGGCGGCCGTCGCCGCGTCGATCGCGACCTGGTCGCCGTCGAACACGAACTCCCCGCCGATCTTGCGCCCGTTGAACATCGCCTTGCGCCCGCAGCGGCAGATCGTCTTCAGCTCCTCGAGCGAGTGCGCGAGCTCGAGCAGGCGGCGGGATCCCGGGAACGCCTCGGTCTGGAAGTCGGTGCGGATGCCGTAGGCCATGACGGGGATCCCGTCCTCCACCGAGATGCGGAAGAGATCGTCGACCTGCTCGCGCGAGAGGAACTGCGCCTCGTCGATGAGCAGGCAGGCGACGTCGGCCGGCCGCCCGTCGTCGAAGAGCGCGTCCGCCGCCTCGCGGCGGACGCGCTCCCGCTCTGCGCCGAACAGCTCGCGCACGTCGTCGCCGGGGCCGATGAGGAAGTCGACCCGGCGCGTGACGCCGAGGCGCGACTCGATCTCGTCGGCGCCCTTCGTGTCGATCGCGGGCTTCGCGAGCAGCACCGCCTGGCCGCGCTCCTCGTAGTTGAACGCCGCCTGCAGCAGCGCCGTCGACTTCCCCGAGTTCATCGCGCCGTAGCGGAAGTACAGTTTGGCCACCGGTCAACTGTAGAGCCCGCGCGGGCCGTGCGCGTCAGACGAGCGCCGCGCGCGCGTCGTCGCTCGTCTCCGGATCCGCGTGCGCGCCTCGCCCCACACGAGCGCGAGGCCCAGCTGCAGCGACGAGACGCCGCCCCACGCGACGCCGAAATCGCCTCGCTCGAGGTCCTTGAGGTCGGCCGTCGAGGGCGAGTGGTCCGACGCGATGAAGTCGATCGTGCCGTCGGCGAGCCCCTCCCACAGCAGGTCGCGGTTCGAGGCCTCCCGGATGGGCGGGCAGCACTTGAACGCCGTGCCGCCCTGCGGGATCTCCTCGGCCGCGAGCGTGAGGTAGTGCGGGCAGGTCGCGACCGTGAGCCGCAGGCCCTCCCGCTTGGCGGCGCGGATGTCGTCGAGCGCGTCGGGCGACGACAGGTGCAGGATGTGGGCGCGGCAGCCCGTGCGCGCGCGCCTGGGCGTGTGAGGCAGGCGTCAGACGCGGGGCGCCTGAGTGGCGCGCGCCGCCGCGGGATCCCCGCGCGCCGCTCAGGCCGCGGCGACCTCGGCGTCCTGCTCGCGGTACGCGTCGCCGTGCCGGGCGAGCGAACGGATCCCCGCCAGCGCGACGAGGCCCATGACGGCGCACGCCGCGACGTAACAGGCGATCGGCCACCATGCGCCGCCGGAGCGCTCGATGAGCGTCGCGGCGATGAGCGGCGCCGTGCCGCCGAAGATCGCGGCGCCGATCTGGTAGCCGAGCGTCGCGCCCGTGTAGCGCACCTTGGGCGCGAAGTTCTCGGCGATCATCGTGCCGAGGATGGCGTTCACGGATCCCCACAGCAGGCCGAACCCGATCGCGGTCGCGACGAAGATCGCGAGCGTGCCGCCCATGTGCAGGATCAGGTAGTACGGCACGGCGTACGCGGCCGTCGCGACCGCGACGATGACGTACAGCGGCTTGCGCCCGACGCGGTCGGAGAGGGATCCGAAGAACGGCATCCACACGGTCGCGATGAGCGCCGCGACCGCGACGGCGGCCATGACGACGCTCTCGCGCGCGCCGAGGAAGTCTGTCGCGTACGCGACAATGTACGTGCCGAAGATGTAAAACGGGCCCGTCTCGCACGCCTTGACGCCGATCGAAACGAGCACCGCGCGCCAGTGCTTCGTCACGACCTCCTTGAGCGGCATCTTCAGCACGGCGCCCGTCTCGCGCGCACGCTGGAACTCCGGGGTCTCGTCGAGGCTGCGGCGCACCCAGATGCCGACGAAGACGAGCAGCACGGATCCGAGGAACGGCAGGCGCCAGCCCCACGACAGCAGCGCCTCCTCGGGCAGCATGAGGATGAAGAACGCGACGATCGAGGCGAGCAGCATGCCGAGGCTGATGCCCATCTGCGGCACGGCGCCGTAGAGGCCGCGCTGCCGCCTCGGGGCGTACTCGAACGCGAGCAGCAGCGCGCCGCCCCACTCGCCGCCGATGCCGATGCCCTGCAGGATGCGCAGCACCATGAGCAGGATCGGCGCGGCGACGCCGATCGCATGGTAGTCGGGCAACAGGCCGATCGCGACGGTGCCGCCGCCCATGAGCATCATCGTCAGGAAGAGCGTCCACTTGCGGCCGATGCGGTCGCCGAAGTGGCTGAAGATGATGCCGCCGAGCGGGCGGGCGAAGAACGTCAGCGCGAACGACGTATACGCGAGGATCGTCGCGACGAACGGATCGCCGCTGACGAAGAAGATGCGGTTGAAGACGATCGCGGTCAGCGACCCGTAGATCAGGAAGTCGAACCACTCGATGACGGAGCCGATCAGGCTGCCGAACAGCACGCGGATGTTGAGCTTCTCGCCGGGTGCGGCGGTGCGGGACATGTGCTCTCTCCCTTGAGAAATCATGGAGCGGTGACGACCCGGGTCGTGGTCAGACCACAGTGGTCGGACCACAATGTACAAGACGCGGAGCACCTCGACCAAATGCTGCGGCGCCCCGCCGCCGAAGCGGTGGGGCGCCGCGCAGAGGAGCGTGCGTTTCTCGCGTCAGACGCGCAGGCCGAGCTTCTCTGCCGTGGCCGTCTCGGTGCGCACCGCGAGGTCGGCGTCGGCGTTCAGTGCCGTGCCGTACGTCGGGATCAGGTCGCGCAGCTTCGGCTCCCACGCCGCCATGCGGTCGGGGAAACAGTCGCGCAGCAGATTGAGCATGATCGAGACGGTCGTCGAGGCGCCCGGCGAGGCGCCGAGCAGGCCCGCGATGGATCCGTCGGCCGCCGAAACGACCTCCGTGCCGAACTGCAGCTTGCCGCCCTTCATGACCTGGGCGCGCTGGCCGGCCTGGATGAGCTCCCAGTCGTCGCCCTCGGCCGTGGGCATGAACTCGCGCAGGCTCTCGATCTTCTCCGCGCGGCTCTTCAGCAGCTCGCTCACGAGGTAGCGCACGAGGCTGAGGTTCGTCGCGCCGACCTTGAGCATCGAGCCGATGTTCGACAGACGCACCTGCTGGACGATGTCGATCCAGCGTCCCTGCTTGAGGAACTTGGGGCTGAACGTCGCGAACGGGCCGAACATGAGCGATCCCTCGCCGTCGACGCGGCGGGCGTCGAGGTGCGGAACGGACATGGGCGGCGCACCCACGGCGGCCTGCGAGTAGACCTTCGCCTCGTGCTGCGCGACGAGCTTCGGGTTGGTCGTCTTGAGGAACTGCCCGCCGATCGGGAAGACGCCGTAGCCCTTGATCTCGGGGATCCCGGCGCTCTGCAGGAGCTTGATGGCCCAGCCGCCCGCGCCGACGAAGACGAACCTCGCGTTGATCCGGCCCGGCGTGCGGCCGACCCGGTTGCGGTACGTGAGGTCCCACGTGCCGTCGCTCTTCTTGCGCAGCTTCTTGACCTCGTGGTTCAGGCGCAGCTCGGCGCCCTGCTTCTCGAGGTACGCGAACAGCTGGCGCGTGACCGAGCCGAAGTCGACGTCGGATCCGGCCTCGACGCGCGTCGCCGCGAACGGCTCGCCCTTGCGGCGCTTCTGCATGAGCAGGGGCGCCCACTGGTTGATGACCCGCGAGTCCTCGCTGTACTCGATGCCGCGGAACAGGGGCTGCTGCTTGAGCGTCTCGTAGCGCTGCTTGAGGTAGGCGACGTCCTTCTCGCCGCGCACGAACGTCATGTGCGGGGTCGAGTTGATGAACGTCGACGCCTCGTCGAGGATCCCCCTGTCGATGAACGACGACCACAGCTGCCGGCTCACCTGGAACTGCTCGTTGATGCCGATCGCCTTCGCGGGGTCGTTCGCGTCGGGCATGTAGTTCAGCTCGCACAGCGCCGAGTGGCCCGTGCCCGCGTTGTTCCAGGGGTTCGAGCTCTCCTGCGCGACGTCGCCGAGACGCTCGAACGTCACGATCTTCCAGTCGGGCTGCAGCTCTTTGAGGAGGGTGCCCAGGGTGGCGGACATCACTCCGCCGCCGATGAGCACGACATCTACGGATTCGCTCACGATCTACCACCCTACTCCCGGCGTCTGAGTGCCCTCCGCCCGCGGCGGGCGCGAAGAACCGCCCTTCTTGCGCGCATGTCACGCGCGCGAGATGCGATCAGGCCGGCTGTCCGACGCGCGCCGCGAGCAGCTCTGCGATCTGGATCGTGTTGAGCGCCGCGCCCTTGCGCAGGTTGTCGTTCGCGATGAACATCGCGAGGCCGCGGCCCTCGGGAGCCGACTGGTCGGGACGGATCCGCCCCACGAAGCTCGGGTCCTGACCGGCCGCCTCGAGCGGCGTCGGCACGTCGGCGAGCCGCACGCCGGGCGCCTCGGCGAGGAGCTCGCGCGCCCGCTCGGGGGTCAGCTCGTCGCGGAACTCGGCGTTGATCGTCAGCGAGTGGCCCGTGAACACCGGGACGCGCACGCAGGTGCCGGCGACGCGGAGATCGGGCAGCTCGAGGATCTTGCGGCTCTCGTTGCGGAGCTTCTTCTCCTCGTCGGTCTCGCCCAGGCCGTCGTCGACGAGGTTTCCGGCGAGCGGCACCGCGTCGAACGCGATGGGCGCGACGTACTTCGCGGGCTCCGGGAAGTCGATCGCGGATCCGTCGTGTACGAGGCGCTCGAGGCCGCCCTGCGAGACCGCGGCCTCGACCTGGCCGCGCAGCTCGTCGACGCCGCCCAGGCCCGAGCCCGACACCGCCTGGTACGTCGAGACGACGAGGCGCTCGAGGCCGGCCTCTGCGTCGAGCACCTTCAGCACGGGCATGGCAGCCATGGTCGTGCAGTTGGGGTTGGCGATGATGCCCTTGACGGCCTCGTCGAGCGCGTGCGGGTTGACCTCGCTCACGACGAGCGGCACCTCGGGGTCCATGCGCCATGCGCTCGAGTTGTCGACGACGGTCGCCCCCGCCGCGGCGAAGCGGGGGGCGTGCTCGCGCGAGGCCGTGGCACCCGCCGAGAACAGGGCGATGTCGATGCCGCCGAGGTCGGTGCTGTTGACGTCTTCGACCGTGACCTCGGTGCCGCGGTAGTCGATCGTCTTGCCCGCCGAACGCGGCGAGGCGAACAGCCGCAGCTCGCGAATCGGGAAGTCGCGCTGCTCCAGAATCTCGAGCATCTTGCCGCCCACCTGGCCCGTGGCGCCGACGACGGCGAGCGAAACTCCGGATTCTGCGATGCGGGTCATAGCGATCCTCATGGTGCGGCGCCTGCCGGCGCGGGGACGTTTCCCGAGAGTCTACCGGCGCCGCACCCCACCCCGGTCCGCCCCTCTCCCCCAACACAACGCAGTCAATCCGGTTGGGTTTTGGGCAGATCCGGCCCGATTCCGGGGCCGGCCGTCCGAATTGACTGCGTTGTGTTGGAGGAGGAGCTCAGCGGCCGGTGCCGGCGTAGACCGTCGCCTCGACGTCGCCGTCGAGGCCGTAGGCCGTGTGGACGGCGCGGGCGGCCTCGTCGAGATCGGTCTCGCGCAGCACGACCGAGATGCGGATCTCACTCGTGGAGATCATCTCGATGTTGATGCCGTTGCTGCTGAGCGCGTCGAACAGCGTGAGCGAGACGCCCGAGTGGGCGCGCATGCCCGCGCCGACGACCGAGAGCTTGCCGACCTGGTCGTCGTGCACGATCTGCTCGAAGCCGAGTTCCTCCTGCTCGGCCTTCAGCTGCTGCGCGACGTTGGAGCCCTGCTCCTTCGGCAGCGTGAACGAGATGTCGGTGCGGCCGGGGCTCGCCGACTGCACGTTCTGCACGATCATGTCGATGTTGGCGCCCGTCTTCGAGACGCGCTTGAAGATCGCCGACGCGGATCCGGGCACGTCGGGCACGCCGACGACCGTGATCTTCGCCTGGCTGCGGTCGATCGCGACGCCCGCGACGACGGGCTCTTCCTTGCCGATGACGTCAGACATGTCTTCTCCCTTGGCCAGGCGGGGGTCGGTCATCCCCTCGCCGAGAACGTAGGTGCCCTCGTTCGACGTGAACGTGGAGCGTGCGTGGATGAGCACATTGTGGCGGCGGGCGTACTCGACCGCGCGGATGTAGAGGACCTTGGCGCCGTTCGCCGCGAGCTCGAGCATCTCGTCGGCGTCGATCACGTCGAGCTTGCGGGCGAGCGGCACGACGCGCGGGTCGCAGGTGAAGATGCCGTCGACGTCGCTGTAGATCTCGCAGACGTCGGCCCCGAGGGCGGCGGCGAGCGCGACGGCCGTCGTGTCGGATCCGCCGCGGCCCAGCGTCGTGATGTCGCGGGTGTCGCGGTTGAATCCCTGGAAGCCCGCGACGATGACGATCGCGCCCTCGTCGAGCGCCTCGCGGAGACGGACGGGCGTGACGTCGACGATGCGGGCGGATCCGTGATCGGCCGTCGTGATCATGCCCGCCTGGCTGCCCGTGAAGGATCGCGCCTCGTAGCCCATCGAGTGGATCGACATCGCGAGGAGCGCCATCGAGATGCGCTCACCGCTCGACAGGAGCATGTCGAGCTCGCGCGGCGCCGGGTTGGGCGCGACCGCGCTCGCGAGATCGAGCAGGTCGTCGGTCGTGTCGCCCATGGCGCTCACGGCGACGACGACGTCATTGCCCGCGCGGCGCGTATCGACGATCCGCTTCGCCACGCGTTTGATGCTCTCGGCATCCGCGACGCTGGAACCGCCGAACTTCTGCACGATCAATGCCACTGCGCTGCTCCTGGGTGGTGGTCTGCCGGGCGGGATCCGCCCACGCGCATAGCTTAGGTCGGAACCCGGGCCGTCTCAGAATCGGCCGACGGCCGGTTACGCCGACCGGCGCCCCTCGAACGCGCGGCCGAGCGTGATCTCGTCGGCGTACTCGAGGTCGCCGCCCACTGGCAGACCCGAGGCGAGGCGCGTGACGGCGATGTCCATCGAGGCGAGGAGGCGGTTGAGGTAGGCGGCCGTGGCCTCGCCCTCGAGGTTGGGGTTCGTGGCGAGGATGACCTCCTGCACCGTGCCGTCGGCGAGGCGCCCCATGAGCTCGCGGATCCGCAGCTCCTCCGGGCCGACGCCCGCGATGGGGCTGATGGCGCCGCCGAGCACGTGGTACAGGCCGCGGTACTCGCGGGTGCGCTCGATCGCGGCGACGTCCTTCGCGTCCTCGACGACGCAGATGAGGGCCTGGTCACGACGCGGATCACGGCAGATCGCGCAGAGCTCGCTCTCGGACACGTTGCCGCAGCGCTCGCAGAACTTCACGCGCTCGCGCACCTCGCTGAGCAGCTTCGACAGCCGCGAGACGTCGAACGAGGGGGTCTGGAGGATGTGGAAGGCGATGCGCTGGGCCGACTTCGGCCCGACGCCGGGCAGGCGGCCGAGCTCGTCGATCAGCTCCTGAACGATTCCGTCGTACATTCGTGGTCTTTCTCTGGGGTTCCGTTACTGGAACCGCGTGGGAGGCGTGTACTCCTCCTCGTGGAGGAACACGGCGCCGAGCTTCTGGCGGACGACCGCCTCGCCGTATCGCTGCACGCCCTCGTCGAGCTGCACCTGGCGCGTCTGCACCGTCGGCCCCGCGGCGGACGGCGGCTCCTCTGGCGGGTACTCGTCGGCGTACGGATCCTCCGGCGGCACCTCGTCGTCGAACGGCTCGTATGCGGGCGACGCCGCGCCTGCGAACGGCGGCGGCGCGGCGGGTGCGGCCGGCGCCGCGACGCCGGACGGGGCCGCGGGGGCG
>JAJUIM010000203.1 GCA_029267645.1 Microbacterium sp. | reverse complement strand
GATCCGCCCGCGCCCGTCGCGGGATCCCACGGGTTGCGCGCGGGGCGCCCCGCGGCCGGCTCGGTGTACCCCGTCATCCCGAACTCGGGGGTCGAGGTCTTGCCGAGGCTCACCGATCCGAGGCGGTCGAGCGCGAGCGCGAGCGGATCCGAGGCGTCGGGCACGAAGTCGCGGAATGCTCGGGATCCGTACCGTGTGGGCACGCCCGCGCGCGCCGTGAGGTCCTTGTCGGCGAGCGGCACGCCCCACAGCGGCGGCGCACCCTCCCGCGGCGTCCCGAGCGCGCGGGCCCGGTCGAACGCGCGCTCGGCCGTGACCTCGACGAAGGCGCCGAGGTCGTCGTGCGCGCGGATGCGCTCGAGGAACGCCTGCGTCGCCTCGACGGGCGAGACCTCTCCCCCGCGCAGCGCGGCGGCGAGGTCGACGAGCGAGAGCTGCGAGGGATCCATGCCCCCAGTCTGCCGCGTCAGCGGGCGCGCACGATCCTGTCGCGTCCCGCGCCGTAGCCGAAGACGGCCATGGCGAGCGCGAAGACCGTGAGCAGCACGAGCGGCAGCGTCCACTCGCCCGTCGCGTCGTGCACGACACCGAGCAGCACGGGGCCGGCCGCGGCCACGAGGTACCCGACGCCCTGCGCCATGCCCGCGAGCGAGGCGGCCTCGGCGGGGCCCGCCGCGCGCTGTGACTGGAAGCTCAGCGCCAGGACGAGCGCCGCGCCGCCGCCGAAGCCCTGCAGGATGCAGGAGACGATGACGAGCTGCGGCGCGCAGATGAGCAGGATCGCGCCGAGCGCGATGAGCACGGGCGCCGCCGCGCCCACCCAGCGGTGGTCGTCGCGGCCGCGCGTGAACAGCGGCAGGAACGAGCTCGCGATGAGGCTGATGACCTGGAAGAAGAACATGAGCCAGCCGGCCGCCGCCGTGCTCATGCCCTGCTCGACGAACACGCTCGGCAGCCACGCGATCGACGAGTAGAACACGAGCGACTGCAGGCCCATGTAGAAGCTCACCTGCCACGCGAGCCAGGATCCCCACGGCGTCGGCGCGTGCGTCGTGCCGGGCGCCTCGTCGCGGCCGTCTCGGCGCGCGCGAGGGATCCACACGACGAGCGCGATCACGCCGAGCACGGCGCTCCACGCGAGCGCCGTGCGCCAGGATCCCGGCAGCACGGCCGCGAGCGGCACCGAGATGCCCGACGAGACGGCGGCCGACAGGCCCATCATCGTGACGTAGATCGCGCTCGCGACCTGGATGAGCGCGGCCGGCGCGCGATAGCGGATGACGGCGGGCAGCAGCACGTTGCCGAACGCGATCGCGACGGCGATCAGCACCGTGCCCGCGAAGAGGAGCGCGATGTGCGGCAGCGACCGCATGACCGTGCCGACGACGAGCAGCGCGAGCGACGCCGCGAGTACGCGCGAGGATCCGAACCGGTGCGCGATGCGGCTGACGAACGGCGACGTCGCGGCGAATGCGACGAGCGGCAGCGTGCTGAGCGCGCCGCCGCCGCTCGAGGTGAGCCCGATGTCCTGCTCGATGTACGGCAGGAGCGTGCCGACGCCCGTGAGCGCGGGTCGCAGGTTGATCGCGACGAGGACGATCGCGATGACGAAGCCCACGCCGAGGCGCGCGGGACGGCCCGCCGGCTCGTGCGCGTGTGCGTCGCTCATGTCGCCTCGCCGGCCTCCCTCACTCGCCCAGGTGCTCGAGCCGCTCCGCCTCGTCGGCCGCGATGCACGAGTCGATGACGGGCTCGAGGGCGCCGTCCATCACCTGGTCGAGGTTGTACGCCTTGTAACCCGTGCGGTGATCGGCGATGCGGTTCTCGGGGAAGTTGTAGGTGCGGATCCGCTCCGAGCGATCCATGCCGCGGATCTGGCTCTTGCGCTGGTCGGCGGCCTGCGCCGCGAGCTCCTCCTGCTGCTTCGCGAGCAGGCGGGCGCGCAGCACGCGCATCGCCGCCTCGCGGTTCTGCAGCTGCGACTTCTCGTTCTGCATCGACACGACGATGCCCGTCGGCAGGTGCGTGATGCGCACGGCCGAGTCGGTCGTGTTGACCGACTGCCCGCCCGGGCCCGACGAGCGGTACACGTCGATCTTGAGGTCGTTCGGGTCGATCTGCAGCTCTTCCGGCTCGTCGACCTCGGGGAATACGAGCACGCCCGTCGTCGACGTGTGGATGCGCCCCTGCGACTCCGTCGCGGGCACGCGCTGCACGCGGTGCACGCCGCCCTCGTACTTCAGGTGCGCCCACACGCCCTGCGCGGGGTCGCTCGACGAGCCCTTGAACGCGACCTGCACGTTCTTGTAGCCGCCGAGGTCCGATGCGTCGAACTCGATGACCTCGGTCTTCCAGCCGCGCGCCGCCGCGTACTGCGTGTACATGCGCAGGAGGTCGGCCGCGAACAGCGCGCTCTCGGCACCGCCCTCGCCCGCCTTGATCTCCATGATCACGTCGCGCGCGTCGTCGGGATCCCTCGGGATGAGCAGGCGCCGGAGGCGCTCCTGCGTCTCGGCGAGGCGCTCCTCGAGCGCGGGGATCTCATCCGCGAAGGCGGGATCCTCGTCCGCGAGCTCGCGCGCGGCGGCGAGGTCGTCGCCCGCCTGCGTCCACTCCTCGTGGGCGCGCACGATCCTCGACAGCTCGGCGAAGCGACGGTTGACGCGCTTGGCGCGCGCGGCGTCGGCGTGCACCGCCGGGTCGGAGAGCTCCTCCTGGACCCGACGGTGCTCGTCGATCAGCGACTGGACGGATTCGAACACGGCTGCGCGCGGATCAGCGACCGTCGCCCGCGGCGGGGACGGACTTCTGCATCTGCACGAGGAACTCGACGTTCGAGCCGGTCTCCTTGAGCTTCTCGAGGATGACGCCGAGCGCGTGCTGCTGGTCCATGCCCGCGAGGGCGCGGCGCAGCTTCCACGTGATCTTCACCTCGTCGGGGCTCAGCAGCATCTCCTCACGGCGGGTCGACGACGCGTTGACGTCGACGGCCGGGAAGATGCGCTTGTCGGCGAGCTGGCGGCTGAGGCGCAGCTCCATGTTGCCCGTGCCCTTGAACTCCTCGAAGATGACCTCGTCCATCTTCGAGCCCGTCTCGACGAGGGCCGTCGCGAGGATCGTGAGCGATCCGCCGTTCTCGATGTTGCGCGCGGCGCCGAAGAACTTCTTCGGCGGGTACAGCGCCGACGCGTCGACGCCGCCCGAGAGCACGCGGCCCGAGGTGGGCGCCGCGAGGTTGTAGGCGCGGCCGAGGCGCGTGATCGAGTCGAGCAGCACGACGACGTCGCGGCCCAGCTCGACGAGGCGCTTGGCGCGCTCGATCGCGAGCTCGGCGACCGTCGTGTGGTCCTCGGCCGGGCGGTCGAAGGTCGAGGCGATGACCTCGCCGTTGACCGACCGCTGCATGTCGGTGACCTCTTCGGGGCGCTCGTCGACGAGGACGACCATGAGGTGCGCCTCGGGGTTGTTCTGCGCGATCGCGTTCGCGATCTGCTGCAGCACGATCGTCTTGCCCGCCTTCGGGGGCGCGACGATGAGGCCGCGCTGGCCCTTGCCGATGGGCGCGACGAGGTCGATGATGCGCTGCGTCGTCTTCTCGGGAGCCGTCTCGAGGCGCAGGCGCTCCTGCGGGTAGAGCGGCGTGAGGCTCGAGAACTCGACGCGGTTCGCCGCGTCATCGGTCGACAGGCCGTTGATGGCGTCGACCTTCACGAGCGCGTTGTACTTCTGGCGGCCGTTCTGCTCGCCCTCGCGGGGCTGCTTGATGGCGCCGACGACGGCGTCGCCCTTGCGCAGGTTGTATTTCTTGACCTGGCCCAGCGAGACGTAGACGTCCTGCTGGCCCGGCAGGTAGCCCGTCGTGCGCACGAAGGCGTAGTTGTCGAGGACGTCGAGGATGCCCGCGATGGGGATGAGGACGTCGTCCTCGGTGATCTCGGGCTCGAACTCGTCCTGACCGCGGCCGCGACCGCGACCGCGCTTGCCGCGACCCTGCTTGTCGCCCGAGGCGTCCTGCTGCTGCTTCTGCTGCTGACCGCCGCGCTGGCCG
>JAJUIM010000226.1 GCA_029267645.1 Microbacterium sp. | reverse complement strand
TCCGTCACTGGCGGTTCGCCCTGCTCCGTCGCACGAAGCTCATGATGAGGAGCGTGATGAGCAGCAGGAAGGCCACGATGGGGCCGTACATCTGCACGAAGAACACGGCGGGCCAGACGCCGGCCTCGTAGTTCTCGACGCCGACCGCTCCCGCGATGATGACCGAGAAGAAGCACGCGACCGAGAGGACCAGGATCCCCAGCGACATCGCCGCGAGGATCTTGTCGATGCGGCGGACGGGAGGTGCGCCGCCGGACTCTTTGCTCATCCCCTCCACATTAGGCCACTTCCCGCACGGCGTCGCCCGTCCCGCGTGCGCGGGGTAATCTGGGAGCAGAGGGATCGCTCCGATCCCTCTTCGTTCGTTCACGGCAGTTCAGCGAGGTCACGATGCCCACCGGCAAGGTCAGGTTCTACGACGACGAGAAGGGCTTCGGCTTCATCACGTCCGACGATGGACAGGACGTCTTCCTGCACGCGAGTGCGCTTCCGGCCGGCGCGGCCGTCAAGGGCGGCACTCGGGTGGAGTTCGGTGTGGCCGACGGCCGACGCGGCCCGTCCGCGCTCTCCGTGCGCGTGCTCGACGCGCCCCGCAGCGCCGTGCGCGCGCAGCGCAAGAACCCGGACGACATGGCCGTGATCGTCGAGGACCTCGTGCGGCTCCTCGATGACATGGGCAGCGACCTGCGCCGCGGCCGCTACCCCTCCAACTCGCACGCCCGCAGGATCGCGAGCGTGCTGCGAAAGGTCGCCGATGACATCGACATCTGAGCGCACGTCGCGCCTCGCGGACGCGCGCGATCTCGCCCTCGACGCGCTGCGCGAGATCACGCCCGCCGACACGATCGGCGAGCCCGCCGGCCACCGCGTCGAGGACGACGGCGTCGTCTCGCTGCTGTTCCGCACGAAGCTGCTCGGATACCCCGGATGGTTCTGGACCGTGTCGCTGTCGGACGGCGACGGCGAGGGCGAGCCCTCTGTGCTCGAGGCGGGGCTGCTGCCCGGTGACGACGCGCTGCTCGCGCCCGAGTGGATCCCGTGGTCGCAGCGACTCGAGGAGTACAAGGCGCAGCAGGCGGCCGCGGCGGCCGAGCGCGAGGGCGACGACGACGAGGGCGACGACGACGCCGACGAGGACGACGAGCTGCACGACGACGGCTCGGCGTTCCTGCACGCAGGCGACGTCGACGGCGTCGACATCGACGAGCTCGACGACGACGCCGAGGGCGACGAAGACGAGGACGAGGAAGACGGCGACGAGGGCGACGACCTCGACGGCGGATCGGGCGACGCCGACGAGTGACGGGCTGTCGGGGCGCATGTGCGCCCGACATTAGGATGTGAGCATGACGCTCCAGATCCCCGCCGAACTGCTCCCCTCCGACGGTCGATTCGGCTGCGGGCCGTCGAAGGTCCGCGACGCGCAGGTGTCCGCGCTGGCGGCGGTCGGCTCCTCGCTCCTCGGCACCTCGCACCGCCAGGCGCCCGTGAAGAACCTTGTGGGAAGCGTCCGCGAGCGGCTCGCGCAGCTGTTCCGCCTGCCCGAGGGCTACGAGATCGTCCTCGGCAACGGTGGCTCGACGGCGTTCTGGGACGCCGCGGCCTTCGGCCTCATCGAGAAGCGCAGCCAGAACCTCACGTTCGGCGAGTTCGGCGGCAAGTTCGCAAAGGCGGCGGGTGCGCCCTGGCTCGAGTCGCCCGACGTGCGCGCGGCCGAGCCCGGCACGATCGCGCTGCCCGAGCCCGCCCCGGGCATTGACGTCTACGCGTGGCCGCACAACGAGACCTCGACGGGCGCCGCGGCACCCATCCGTCGCGTCACGGGCGACGAGGGCGCGCTCACGGTCATCGACGCGACGAGCGCGGCCGGCGGCATCGACCTCGACATCGCGCAGGCCGACGTGTACTACTTCGCGCCGCAGAAGAACCTCGGCTCCGACGGCGGCCTGTGGCTCGCGGCCGTGTCGCCCGCCGCGATCGAGCGCATCGAGCGAGTCGGCAGCAGCGGCCGGTACATCCCGGCCTCGCTCGACCTCGTGACGGCGCTCGACAACTCGCGCAAGAACCAGACGTACAACACGCCCGCGCTCACGACGCTGCACCTGCTCGACAGCCAGCTCGAGTGGATCCTGTCGCAGGGCGGCCTCGCCTGGGCGGGCGAGCGCACGCGCGAGTCGTCCGACATCCTCTACTCGTGGGCCGAGGCAAGCGACGTCGCGACGCCCTTCGTCGCGGATCCCTCCCACCGCTCGCCCGTCGTCGTCACGATCGACTTCGACGACAGCGTCGACGCGGCATCGCTCGCGAAGACGCTGCGCGCCAACGGCATCGTCGACACCGAGCCCTATCGCAAGCTCGGCCGCAACCAGCTGCGCATCGCGACGTTCGTCTCGATCGAGCCCGACGACGTGCGACAGCTCGTCGCGAGCCTCGACTACGTGCTCGCTCACAGCTGATCGGGCCGCCGCCCTCGCCGAACGGCGCGGCATTAGGATTGCCTTACCCCCTGATCGTTCCGGCGACGAAAGAGCAGCGATGACCGATCTCATCGACACCACCGAGATGTACCTCCGCACCGTCCTCGAGCTCGAGGAGGAGGGCATCGTGCCGCTGCGCGCGCGCATCTCGGAGCGGCTCGGCCACTCGGGTCCGACGGTGTCGCAGACGGTCGGCCGCATGGACCGCGACGGCCTCATCCGGGTCGGCGACGACCGCCGGCTCGTGCTGACGGAGGCCGGGCGCCGCAAGGCCATCGAGGTCATGCGCAAGCACCGCCTCGCCGAGCGCCTGCTGAGCGACGTCATCGGCCTCGACTGGGCGTACGTGCACGAGGAGGCGTGCCGTTGGGAGCACGTCATGAGCGAGCTCGTCGAGCGCCGCCTCGTCGAGCTGCTCGGCCACCCCGACGAGTCGCCCTACGGCAACCCGATCCCGGGGCTCGGCGAGATCGGCGAGATCGAGCCGACGACGGCGTTCCACGACGGCGTCGTGTGCGTCGTGAAGAAGCTCGAGGCCGAGGGCGGCCCGATCGAGGGCACCGTGCGTCGCCTCGCCGAGCCGGCGCAGGTGGATCCCGAGCTGCTGCAGCAGCTGCGTGACGCGGGCGTCGTCCCGGGCGCGCGCGGCACGTTCCGCTTCAATGAGGGCTACGTGCTCATGCAGATGGACGGCGCGGACGACGGGCTCGAACTGCCCGTCGAGCTCGCGTCGCACGTGTTCCTCGTCGCGGAGTGAGGCCGCGGATCCTGAGTGGTTCGTGACGGATCCGTGATTCTCGCCGGTTCGACGTGACAGATTCGTTATCTTTCGTTACCGTATAGAGATCCCCTGCGGCAACGAAGGAATTTGATCTTGGCAGAGAACGCGTCGACTCAGAACGAGCTCGCCCGAACGGACGCACCGGACAGCTCCGATCGCACGCTCACCACCCGCAAGATGCTCGCCGCCGCCCGCCGCGACGTCCGTCGCGCGGAGCGCACGAGCTCCTCCCGTTCGTCGCGCCGTTTCTCGCCCGTCCGGGCGATCGGCACGATGGCTGCAGTGTGCGCGCTGATCGCGGGTGTCGCGATCCCCGCCTATGCCGCAACCCAGCAGGGCGACGAGGCGACGACCGCGAGCGTCCGCGACGAGGCGGCGGGCGACGCGCAGTCGTTCGAAGC
>JAJUIM010000010.1 GCA_029267645.1 Microbacterium sp. | reverse complement strand
TCGATGCTCGTCGCGGGCGGGCTGCGCGCCGCCCCGTGCGGGAACATCGGCGTGCCGATCCTCGACGCGGTGCGCGACCCCGCGGGCTTCGACGTGCTCGTCGTCGAGCTCTCGAGCCACCAGCTCTGGTACATCGGCCTCGCGGACGGCGAGGGCGCGCCCATCCCGCACTCGAGCGTGTGCCTCAACCTCGCCGACGACCACCTCGAGTGGCACGGCTCGGCCCGCGCGTACCGAGACGCGAAGGCCGTCGTCTACCGCCACACGCGTGTCGCGTGCGTCTACAACAAGGCCGACGAGCAGACCACGCGCATGGTCGAGGAGGCCGACGTGACGGAGGGCGCGCGCGCGATCGGGTTCGACCTGGGCGTGCCGGGCCCGAGCGACGTCGGCGTCGTCGACGGGGTCCTCGCCGACCGCGCCTTCGTCGAGAACCGCCGCACCTCCGCGGCCGAGCTCACGACGCTCGAGCATCTCGCATCGCGGGGGCTCGCGGTCCCGCACGTCGTCGAGAACATCCTCGCCGCCGCCGCGCTCTCCCGCGCCGTTGGGATCCCCGCGTCGTCCGTGCGCGGTGCGCTCGACGTCTTCGAGCTCGATCCCCACCGCATGCAGCTCGTCGCGCAGGTCGGCGGGGTGCGATGGATCGACGACTCGAAGGCGACGAACGCGCACGCCGCGACGGCGTCGCTGCGCGCCTTCCCGAAGGCCGTGTGGATCGTCGGCGGCCTGTTCAAGGGCATCGACATCTCCGAGCTCGTCCGCGAGTACGGATCCGGCGTCACGGCCGCGATCGCGATCGGCGTGGATCGGGAGCCCGTGCGCGAGGCGTTCGCGCGACACGCGCCAGACGTGCCCTTCTTCGAGGTCGATCACACTCAGACTGAGGACGTCATGGCACGAGCGGTGGAGCTCGCGGCAGGTGTCGCGGGTGACGGCGATGTCGTGCTCCTCGCGCCCGCCGCGGCGTCGTTCGACCAGTTCTCGACCTACGGCGATCGGGGGGACAGGTTCCAACAGGCCGTGCGGGAGAGAATCGAGAAGGGGAGCTCCGATGACGTCGACGGCCCGGCCTCGCAAGAGTCCTGAGTCGCGCTCGCGCTCCGCTCGCATCTCCCTCGGACGGTCGTTGCGGCCCGTCTCGGTCGAGTTCCTGCTGATCGCCTCGACCGCGATCCTCCTCACGGCGTTCGGCGTCGTCATGGTGTTCTCGGCCACGACGGTCGAGTCGCTCGCCGCGAGCGGCAATCCGTTCAACGACGGCCTGAGCCACCTCATCTT
This sequence comes from Microbacterium sp., assembly GCA_029267645.1. GTDB lineage: Bacteria > Actinomycetota > Actinomycetes > Actinomycetales > Microbacteriaceae > Microbacterium. The sequence goes on along the minus strand of JAJUIM010000010.1, from coordinate 16,495 downwards.
CGCGGCGATCGGCATCCCGCTCATGTTCATCGTGAGCAGGTTCCCCGTCACGTGGCTGCGCAAGCTCGCGTGGCCGGCGCTCGTGGCCGGCGTCGTGCTGCAGCTGCTCGTCTTCACGCCCCTCGGGCACGAGTTCGGCGGCAACCGCAACTGGATCTTCATCGGGTCGGTCACGATCCAGCCCTCCGAGTTCCTCAAGGTCGCCCTCGCGCTCTGGATCGGCTTCATCCTGTTCCGCAAGCGCGAACGCCTCACGCGGTTCTGGGAGTTCGCGATCCCGATCCTGCCGGTCTCGGCCCTCGCGATCGGCACGGTGCTCGCGGGCAAGGACCTCGGCACCGTGCTCATCATCGCGATGGCGGTCTTCGGCGCGCTCTTCTTCGCGGGCGTGCGCCTGCGGTTCCTCGTGCCGCTGCTGCTCGCGGCGGTCGCGGGGATCGCGGTCATGGCGATCACGAGCTCGAACCGCCTCGCCCGCATCATGGCGGTCTTCGACCCCGACTGCGACTACCTCACGCAGTGCTATCAGCCATACCACGGACTCTGGGGGCTCGCTGGCGGCGGCCTGCTGGGCCGCGGGCTCGGCAACTCACGCGAGAAGTACAACTGGCTGCCCGCGGCCGCCGACGACTACATCTTCGCAATCGTGGGGGAGGAGCTGGGGCTCATCGGCTGCGTCGTCGTGCTCGCGCTCTTCGCGGTCCTCGCGGTCGGCATCTTCCGCATCGTGCGCCGCAGCGACGACATCTTCACGCGCGCCGTCGCGGGCGGGATCGGCGTGTGGATCGTCGGCCAGGCGCTCGTGAACATCGGCGTCGTCCTGCGCGTCTTCCCCGCGCTCGGCGTGCCGCTGCCGTTCCTGTCCGCCGGCGGATCCTCGCTGTGGGCGATCCTCATCGCGTGCGGTCTGCTCCTGGCGCTCGCCCGCACGCTGCCCGAGGGGCGCGCACCCGTCGGCGCGACTCCCGCAGGTCGCAGGTCGTAAGATCGTCCGGTGACGACGTACCTGCTCGCCGGCGGAGGCACCGCCGGACACGTGAACCCGATGCTCGCGGTCGCCGACGGCCTCCGGGCACGCCGTCCCGAAGACGAGGTCCTCATCCTCGGCACCGCGGAGGGGCTCGAGTCGCGGCTCGTCCCCGAGCGCGGCTACGAGCTGCTCGTCGTGCCGAAGGTGCCGTTCCCGCGGCGCCCCAACGCCGACGCTGCGCGCTTCCCCGCGCGCTTCGCGAAGGCCGTGAAGACCGTCCGCCGCTACATCGCCGAGCGCGGCGTCGACGTCGTCCTGGGCGTCGGCGGCTACGCGGCCGCGCCCGCCTATGTCGCGGCGAGGCGCGAGCGGATCCCCGCCGTCGTCCACGAGGCCAACGCGCGCCCCGGCCTCGCCAACGTGCTCGGCGCGCGCTCCGCCGCGGCCGTCGGCGTCGCCTTCGAGGGCACGCCGCTCAAGCGCGGCGAGGTCGTGGGCATGCCGCTGCGCCCCGAGATCGTGGGGCTCGACCGCGAGGCGACGCGCGCCGCCGCGGCCGCGCACTTCGGCCTCGACCCCGACCGGCCCGTCCTGCTCGTCTTCGGCGGATCCCTCGGCGCGCGCCGCATCAACCAGACGCTCGCGGAGGCGTGGCCCGATGTGCTCGCTGCCGGCTGGCAGCTCCTGCACGTCACGGGCGAGCGCAACGAGGTCGAGGATCCGCACGCCGACGGCTACGTGATCCTGCCGTACATCGACCGCATGGACCTGGCGTTCGCGATCGCCGACCTCATCGTCGCGCGCTCGGGCGCTTCGACCGTGTCGGAGGTCTCCGCGCTCGGCATCCCCGCCGTCTACGTGCCGTACGCCGTGGGCAACGGCGAGCAGCGCCTCAACGCGGCCTCGGCCGTCGAGCGCGGGGCCGCGCGCCTGATCGACGACGCCGACTTCACCCCCGAGCGGTTCCGCCGCGACATCGTGCCGCTGCTGGCCGACCGCGACCGGCTGGATCGCATGCGCGAGGCGGCGGCCGACGCGGGCACCCGCTACGGCACCGAGAACGTCATCGCCCACCTCGACCGCGCGCTGAAGGAGACCCGCTCATGATCGCTCCCGACCTCACGGTCCCCATTCCCGACGAGATCCGCGCCGTGCACTTCATCGGCATCGGCGGATCCGGCGTCTCGGGCCTCGCCCGCATGTTCCTGCAGGCGGGGATCCCCGTGTCGGGGTCCGACCGCGCCGAGAGCCAGAACACGCGCGACCTCGCCGAGCTCGGCGCGACCGTGTTCATCGGCCACGACGCCGCCAACCTCGGCGACGTCGACACGGTCGTCTACACGGGCGCCATCTGGCCGGAGAACCCCGAGTTCCTCGCGGCGAAGGAGCGCGGGCTCAGCGTGCTGCACCGCTCGCAGGCGCTCAAGTACCTCATCGACGGGCGCCGCCTCGTCTCGGTCGCCGGCGCGCACGGTAAGACGACGTCGGCGGGCATGATCGTGACGGCCCTCGCAGGGCTCGGGACCGACCCGAGCTTCGTCAACGGCGGCGTGATCCAGCAGTTCGGCGCGTCGAGCCGCGCCGGATCCGACGACCTCTTCGTGATCGAGGCCGACGAGTCGGACGGCACGTTCCTCATCTACGACACCTCGGTCGCGCTCATCACGAACGTCGACGCTGACCACCTCGACCACTACGGCACGCACGAGGCGTTCGACGACGCGTTCGTGACGTTCGCCGACGCGGCGCGCGAGGCCGTCGTGATCTCGGCCGACGACGAGGGCGCCCGCCGCGTCGGCGCACGCCTGCGGCACGAGCGCGTCATCACGTTCGGCGAGTCGGCCGACGCCGACCTGCGCATCGAGTTCGACGCCGAGGGCGCGGCCGATCTCGTGTGGCAGGGCGAGCGCGTCGCGCTGCGCCTCGCCGTGCCGGGCCGGCACAACGTCGTGAACGCCGCGGGCGCCGTCGCGGTGCTCGTCGCGCTCGGCCACGAGTTCGCGGGCGCCGTCCGGGCGCTCGAGGGATTCGCGGGCACCGTGCGCCGCTTCGAGCTGCACGGCGTGCGCCGCGGCGTCAGCGTGTACGACGACTACGCCCATCACCCGACCGAGGTGCGGGCCGCGCTCGAGGCGGCGCGCACGGTCGTCGGCGGCGGGCGCGTCATCGCGCTGCACCAGCCCCACACGTACTCCCGCACGAAGCTCATGGCCGGAGAGTTCGCGCACGTGCTCGAAGAGTTCGCCGATCACTCGGTCGTGCTCGACGTGTACGGCGCGCGCGAGGATCCGATTCCGGGCGTGACGGGCGAGCTCGTCGAGCGCGGCTTCGAGGATCCCGCGCACGTCTCGTACGTGCCCGACTGGCAGGCCGCCGCCGAGCGCGCGGCCGAGGTCGCGCAGGACGGCGACTTCATCGTCACGCTCGGCTGCGGCAACGTGTACCAGATCATCCCGCAGGTGCTCGACGCGCTCCAGCGCGAGGAGTGACATCGTGAAGCGGCCCGGCCCCCTCCCTCCGCAGACCCCGCAGCAGGAGGACCTCCCGGACGACGAGACGTTCGAGGAGCCCGAAGCACCCGAGCGCCAGCGCGCGCGGCTCGCCTCGGTCCTGCCGTTCGCGCGTCGCCGCCGTGGCGAGCGCGCGGAGGATCCGGCAGACGACGCGATCGACGCGGACGCCGACGAGGCGGACGAGCCCGAGGAACGGGCGGGCGCGCTCGCGGTCTGGCGGGCGTCGCGGCGGAGGCGCCGAGCCGAGCGCGCCGAGGTCAAGCGGTTCACGGCGCGCGCGCGTCGCCGCAGGCGCATCTGGGGCGTCTCGGTCGGTGCCGTCGCACTGCTCGCGGTCGGCACGGTTGCGACCGCCTACAGCCCGATCTTCGCGGTCGAGGACATCGAGGTCGTCGGCGCCGAGGCGCTGGATCCGGACGCCATCAACGATGCGCTCAGCAGCCAGATGGGCACGCCGCTCGCGCTCGTGGATCACCGCGCGATCCGCGGCGCCATGACCTCCTTCCCGCTCGTCGAGACCTACGCGGTCGAGTCGCGCCCGCCACACGGCCTCGTCGTGCGCATCACGGAGCGCACGCCGGTCGCGGTCATCCAGTCCGACGCGGGGTTCACGACGGTCGACGCGGCGGGCGTCGCACTCGAGACGTCCGACGCCGCGCCCGAGGGGCTGCCGATCGCCGAGGTCGAGGGCGGGCCGAGCTCCGACGCGTTCGCGGCGGCCGGGCAGGTGCTGCGCGCGCTGCCGGACGACATCGCATCGCGCGTCACGGTCGTCCGGGCGACGACGCCCGAGGACGTGTCGTTCGAGCTGTCGGACGGCGGCGGCGTCACGGTCGTGTGGGGGAGCGAGAGCGACGGCGCCGCGAAGGCGCAGGCGCTCGCGGCGGGGCTGTCGGCTCGGCCGGCCGACACCGTCTCGACCTACGACGTGTCGTCGGAGGGCGTGCTCGTCGTCGAGTGACGGGTTTTCTTCGGACACGCCCCGCGTGTTTGCGCCCCTGTCGCGCGCTCGCCCCGTACCGTCGAGGACGAGCAACTTACATGCCGGTGAATACTTTAACCCTCCAGTTGAACGTGAAGGTTGAGGATCCCGGTCGCAGCCCGGTTCCGTCTATGGAGGCAGCATGAGCCAGAACCAGAACTACCTCGCCGTCATCAAGGTCGTCGGCGTCGGTGGTGGCGGCGTGAACGCCGTGAACCGCATGATCGAGCTCGGGCTGCGCGGCGTCGAGTTCATCGCGATCAACACCGACGCGCAGGCGCTGCTCATGAGCGACGCCGACATCAAGCTCGACGTGGGGCGCGACCTCACGCGCGGCCTCGGCGCCGGCGCCGACCCCGAGGTCGGCCGCCGCGCGGCGGAGGACCACCAGGAGGAGATCGAGCAGGCCCTCGCGGGTGCCGACATGGTCTTCGTGACTGCAGGCGAGGGCGGCGGCACGGGCACGGGCGGGGCGCCCGTCGTGGCCCGCATCGCCAAGTCGATCGGAGCGCTGACGATCGGCGTCGTGACGAAGCCGTTCTCGTTCGAGGGTCGCCGCCGCCAGCAGCAGGCCGAGCAGGGCGTCGCGACGCTCAAGGAGGAGGTCGACACGCTCATCGTCGTGCCGAATGACCGCCTCCTCGAGATCAGCGACCGCGGCATCTCGATGGTCGAGGCGTTCGCGACGGCCGACCAGGTGCTCCTCGCCGGTGTGCAGGGCATCACCGACCTCATCACCACGCCGGGTCTCATCAACCTCGACTTCGCCGACGTCAAGAGCGTCATGCAGGGCGCCGGCTCGGCGCTCATGGGCATCGGATCCGCGCGCGGCGCCGATCGCGCCATCAAGGCCGCCGAGCTCGCGGTTGAGTCGCCGCTGCTCGAGGCGTCGATCGAGGGCGCGCACGGCGTGCTGCTGTCGATCCAGGGCGGCTCGAACCTCGGCATCTTCGAGATCAACGACGCGGCCCGCCTCGTGCAGGAGGCCGCGCACCCCGAGGCGAACATCATCTTCGGAACGGTCATCGACGACACGCTCGGCGACGAGGTGCGCGTGACGGTCGTCGCGGCCGGGTTCGACGGCGGCGAGCCGCAGCCCCGCGTCGACGTGCCCGCGTTCGGGGGGCGCGAGGAGCCGCACCGGCCCTCGCTGCCCGGCGACACGCGGCCGGCCGAGCAGGGCGAGCAGGCAGCGCCCGCGGCTCCCGAGAAGAAGGAGCAGCAGGCCGAGCCCGCCGCTCCGTCGATCCCCGCGACGCCCGCGCTCAGCGAGTCGAGCGGCTTCGACGACGACGACATCGACATCCCCGAATTCCTGAAGTGACGTCCCTCGCGTCGCGCCTCGCCGAGGTCGACGGATCGATCGCCGATGCGGCTCGATCCGCCGGCCGCGACGCGAGCGATATCACGCGGATCGTCGTGACGAAGTTCCACCCCGCGAGCCTCGTCCGCGACCTGCATGATCTCGGCGTGCGCGACGTCGCCGAGAACCGCCAGCAGGAGCTCACAGCCAAGCGCGCCGAGCTGGGCGAGCTCGACGGGATGCGCTGGCACTTCGTCGGGCAGCTGCAGTCGAAGAAGGCGCGTGCCGTGCGCGACGCAGCCGACGTCGTCCACTCGCTCGACCGTGACAAGCTCGTGAGCGCGCTCGCGGATCCGGGCGCCGGCGCACTCGACGTCCTCGTGCAGGTCAACCTGACGGACGATCCGGGCCGAGGGGGCGTCGCGCCCGCCGAGGCCGAGCGGCTCGCCGAACGCATCGAAGAGGCCGACGGGCTGCACCTGCGCGGCGTCATGGCGGTCGCGCCGCTGGGGGAGGAGCCCGCACCCGCGTTCGAGCGCCTCGCCCGCGTTGCCGAGCGGATCCGCGCCGTCGCGCCGGACGCCAGCTGGATCTCGGCGGGCATGTCCCAGGACTTTCCGGACGCGATCGCGTTCGGCGCGACACACCTGCGAATCGGAACCGCAATCACGGGCCCGAGGCCCCCGCAGGACTAGCCTTCAGACAAGACGAGCACCCAACCGGAGGACGCCATGGCGAACCCGCTCAAGAAGACGATGGTCTACCTCGGCCTCGCCGACGAAGAGGAATACGTCGAGGACGATGTCGTCGAGACCCCGGCACGTTCCTCACACACGACGCGCGAGGAGACTCACGATGACGAGAAGCCAGCTCCCGTGACGCCCCTGCGTCGCCCGACGGTCGTGCGCCAGCCCGCCGCTGACGCCGTCAACGAGATCGTGACCGTCCACCCCAAGCAGTACCGCGACGCGCAGGCGATCGCGGAGCAGTTCCGCGACGGCCTCCCGGTCATCATCAACGTCTCGCAGATGTCCGACGCCGACGCGCGTCGCCTCATCGACTTCGCGAGCGGCCTGTCGATGGGCCTCTACGGCCGCATCGAGCGCGTGACGAGCAAGGTCTTCCTGCTGAGCCCCGAGAACATCGCCGTGTCGGGCGATGGCGGCATCGCGCCCGCCGACGACACGTCCTTCGGCAGCTGAGGGACCGCGGGGAACGCTCGTCGGGCCCGGTGCGCCGTTTCGGCGTCGCCGGGCCTTCTCGCGTAGTGTGAGTTCTCGTGGCTGTCATCGGTTTCGTCGCAGGGATCCTGCATCTTCTGCTCTCCCTGTACGTACTGGTGCTCTTCGTTCGCCTCGTGCTCGAGTACATCCCGATGTTCAACCGCGAGTGGCGACCCCGGGGGGCGATGCTCGTCGTCGCCGAGGTCGTCTACACGATCACCGATCCGCCGATCCGCTTTCTTCGGCGCCACATCCCGCCGCTGCGCATCGGTCCTGTCGCGATCGATCTCGGCTTCGCCATCACGATGATCCTGTGCTTCGTCGCCATGTCGATCCTTCAGGTCATCGCGATCTCGTTCTGACGAACTAAGATGATTCCCACCATCGAAAGAGGGGCTAACCATGTCACTGACGCCGGAAGACGTCGTCACTAAGCAGTTCCAGCACGTCCGCTTCAAGGAGGGCTTCGACCCCGACGAGGTCGACGACTTCCTGGATGAGATCGTCGTCGAGTGGCGGAAGACGATCGAGGAGAACGAGCAGCTGAAGGCGCGCATCGCCGAGCTCGAGGCGGGCGGCGCCGCTGCCCCCGCGACGGCCGCTGCCCCTGCTGCCGAGAAGGCGCCGGCTCCTCAGCCCGAGCCGACCCCCGAGCCCGCCGAGGGCGAGGGATCCGACGTGACCTCGACGGCGTCGAGCGCGGCCGGCATCATCGCCCGCGCCGAGCGCCTGCACGACGAGCACGTCGCGGAGGGCAAGGCCACCGCGAAGAAGCTCGTCGACGACGCTGAGGCCAAGGCGGCCTCGATCGTGTCGGCGGCCGAGGCCAAGCAGCGCGAGATCTCCCAGAAGCTCGACACCGAGCGCAAGAGCCTCGAGGGTCGCATCACGGAGCTGCGCCAGTTCGAGCGCGACTACCGTCAGCAGCTGCGTAGCTACTTCGAGCAGAAGCTCGCCGACCTCGATGCTCCGGAGTCCGGCTCGGGCAACCAGCCCGTGTCGACTGTCGGGCTCTGAGCTCGCACGACGTGAAGGGAAGACGCCCTCTTCCTGCCCCGGCGGCCGGCATCACGATCGCGGTTCTCGCGATCCTGGTGCTGGCCGCCGATCAGTTGAGCAAACAGCACATGCTCGCGACCCTCACCGAGGGGCAGCCAGTCGAGGTGGTGGGCGAGGGCCTGCAGTGGCTCCTCGTGTTCAACCCTGGCGCCGCCTTCTCGCTGGGTGAGGACGTGACCTGGATCTTCACGATCGCCCTCGCGCTCGTCGCCTGCGGCATCGTCGTGCTCGCGATCCTGCGCGTGCGCTCGCGGCTCTGGGCCATCGTGCTCGGCCTGCTGCTGGGCGGCGTGCTCGGCAACCTCACCGACCGGCTCGTGCGCGACCCGGGCTTCGGCGTCGGACACGTCGTCGACTTCATCCTCACGCCGTGGATGTGGTTCTGGACGAATCCCGCGATCTACAACGTCGCCGACATCTTCATCGTCGGCGGCATGATCTCGGTCGCGCTGCTCGTGCTCATCGGCATCAGCTTCGACGGATCCCGCGGCGAGAAGAAGCCCGAGGAGGCCGAGAGCACGGAGGCCGCCGATGCCTGAGTCGCGACGCCTGCCCGTTCCCGACGGGCTCGAGGGAGCGCGCATCGACGCCGCCCTCGCGAAGATGCTCGGCTTCTCGCGCACGTTCGCGGCCGAGGTGGTGGCCGAGGGCGGCGTGCGGGTCGACGGCGCGTCCGTCGGCAAGTCCGATCGCGTCGCGGCCGGATCCTGGGTCGACGTCGAGTGGACGCCGAAGCAGGATCCGCAGGTCGTGCCCGTCGAGGTGCCCGAACTGCAGATCGTCTTCCAGGACGACGACATCGTCGTGATCGACAAGCCCGCGGGCGTCGCCGCGCACCCGTCGCTCGGCTGGGAGGGACCGACGGTCCTCGGCGCGCTGCTCGCCGCCGGCGTGCCCGTCGCGACGTCCGGATCCGCCGAGCGGCAGGGCATCGTGCACCGGCTCGACGTCGGTACGAGCGGCCTCATGGTCGTCGCGAAGTCCGAGCGCGCCTACACGCTGCTGAAGCGCGCGTTCAAGGACCGCACGGTCGACAAGATCTACCACGCGGTCGTGCAGGGCCACCCCGATCCGTTCGCGGGCACGATCGACGCGCCCATCGGGCGCCATCCCGGTCACCCGTGGAAGTTCGCCGTGCGACCCGATGGCAAGGACTCGGTGACGCACTACGAGACGCTCGAGGCGTTCCCGCGCGCCTCGCTCCTCGAAGTGCACCTCGAGACGGGCCGCACGCACCAGATCCGCGTCCACATGGCCGCGCACCGGCATCCGTGCGTCGGCGACCCGCTGTACGGATCCGACCCGACGCTCGCGGAGCGGCTCGGCCTCACGCGCCAGTGGCTGCACGCGCACGAGCTCGGCTTCGAGCACCCCGCGACGGGCGAGCGCGTGACGTTCACGTCGCCCTACCCGGCCGACCTCCAGCACGCCGTCGACCTTCTGCGCGACGGCCTCCTCTGATCCGCCGCTCGCCGAGCACCTGTGATTTCGCCGAGGGTCTGACGGATCCGCGGGATCCGTCAGACCCTCGGCGAAGGATCCGATCGTCGGCGAACGTGGGGCGACACGCGCTCTCTCGTCAGACGTCGAATCTAGACTGGAGCGCATGGCATCCGACTCCTTCGTGCACCTCCACGTCCACAGCGAGTACTCGATGCTGGACGGGGCCGCGAAACTCGCCGACATGACGAAGGCCGCCGCCGAGATGGAGATGCCGGCGATCGCGGTGACCGACCACGGCAACAACTACGCCTCGTTCGAGTTCTACAAGGCCGCGAAGGCGCAGGGCATCAAGCCGATCATCGGCCTCGAGGCGTACGTCACGCCGGGCACGCACCGCTCCGACAAGACCCGTATCGCGTGGGGTACGGCCGAGCAGAAGCGCGACGACGTGTCGGGATCCGGCGCGTACACCCACATGACGATGTGGGCCGAGAACACCCCGGGCATGCACAACCTCTTCCGGCTGAGCTCGCGCGCCTCGATCGAGGGCTACTACTTCAAGCCGCGCATGGACCGCGAGCTGCTGCAGACCTATTCGAAGGGCATCATCGCGACGACGGGCTGCCCGTCGGGCGAGATCCAGACGCGCCTGCGCCTCGGGCAGTACAAGGAAGCGCGCGAGGCGGCGGCCGAGTTCCAGGACATCTTCGGCAAGGAGAACTACTTCGCCGAGATCATGGACCACGGCCTCGACATCGAGCGCCGCGTGCGGTCCGACCTCCTGAAGATCGCGAAGGACCTCGGCATCCCGGTCGTCGCGACGAACGACTCGCACTATACCCACCAGCACGACGCGAACGCGCACGAGGCGCTGCTGTGCGTGCAGTCGGGATCGACCCTCGACGACCCCAACCGCTTCAAGCTCGACGGCGATGGCTACTACATCAAGTCGGCTGCCGAGATGCGCCAGCTCTTCAGCGAGATGCCCGACGCGTGCGACAACACGCTGCTGATCGCAGAGCGCTGCGACGTCGAGTTCGACACCTCCGCCAACTACATGCCGCGGTTCCCCGTCCCCGAGGGCGAGACCGAGGAGAGCTGGTTCATCAAGGAGGTCGAGAAGGGCCTGCACTACCGCTACCCGAACGGCGTGCCCGACGAGGTGCGCAAGCGCGCCGAGTACGAGATCGGCATCATCACGCAGATGCGGTTCCCCGGCTACTTCCTCGTCGTCGCCGACTTCATCAACTGGGCGAAGGACCACGGGATCCGCGTGGGCCCGGGCCGCGGCTCGGGCGCGGGATCCATGGTCGCGTACGCCATGCGCATCACCGACCTCGACCCGCTCGAGCACGGCCTCATCTTCGAGCGCTTCCTCAACCCCGACCGCGTCTCGATGCCCGACTTCGACGTCGACTTCGACGACCGTCGCCGCGGTGAGGTCATCGAGTACGTGACCGAGAAGTACGGCGACGAGCGCGTCGCGCAGATCGTCACGTACGGCACGATCAAGTCGAAGCAGGCGCTCAAGGACGCGGGCCGCGTGCTCGGCTTCCCGTTCAGCATGGGCGAGCGCCTGACGAAGGCGATGCCGCCGCCCGTGATGGGCAAGGACATGCCGCTCGACGGCATGTTCGACTCGAACCACCCGCGCTACAAGGAGGCCAGCGAGTTCCGCGCGGTCATCGAGTCGGATCCCGAGGCGCGCACGGTCTTCGATCGCGCGGTCGGTCTCGAGGGGCTGAAGCGCCAGTGGGGCGTGCACGCGGCCGGCGTGATCATGTCGAGCGATCCGCTCATCGACATCATCCCGATCATGAAGCGCGAGCAGGACGGGCAGATCGTCACGCAGTTCGACTATCCCGCGTGCGAGTCGCTCGGCCTCATCAAGATGGACTTCCTGGGGCTGCGCAACCTCACGATCATCTCCGACGCGCTCGACAACGTGCGCACGAACAAGGGCGTCGAGATCGACCTCGAGACGCTCGGGCTCGACGACCGCAAGGCGTACGACCTGCTGGCGCGCGGCGACACCCTCGGCGTGTTCCAGCTCGACGGCGGGCCCATGCGCTCGCTGCTGCGCCTCATGAAGCCCGACAACTTCGAGGACATCTCGGCCGTCATCGCGCTGTACCGGCCGGGCCCCATGGGCGCGAACTCGCACACGAACTACGCGCTTCGCAAGAACGGCGAACAGAAGATCACGCCGATCCACCCCGAGCTCGAGGAACCGCTCGCCGACATCCTCGACACGACGTACGGCCTCATCATCTACCAGGAGCAGGTGATGGCGATCGCGCAGCGCGTCGCGGGCTTTACGCTCGGACAGGCCGACATCCTTCGCCGCGCGATGGGCAAGAAGAAGAAGTCCGAGCTCGACAAGCAGTACGTGGGCTTCGCGGGCGGCATGACCGAGCGCGGCTTCTCGGAGGGCGCGATCAAGGCGCTGTGGGACATCCTGCTGCCCTTCTCCGACTACGCCTTCAACAAGGCGCACTCGGCCGCGTACGGCGTCGTGTCGTACTGGACGGCGTACCTCAAGGCGCACTATCCGGCCGAGTACATGGCCGCGCTCCTCACGAGCGTCGGCGACTCGCGCGACAAGCTCGCGATGTACCTCAACGAGTGCCGCCGCATGGGCATTCGCGTCCTGCCGCCCGACGTGAGCGAGTCGATCGAGTTCTTCGCGGCCGTCGGCGACGACATCCGCTTCGGTCTCGGCGCGATCCGCAACGTGGGGCACAACGTCGTGGAGGGCATCATCGCCGCGCGCGAGGAGGGGCCCTACACGAGCTTCCACGACTTCCTCAAGCGCGTGCCGGCGCAGGTCACGAACAAGCGCACGGTCGAATCGCTCGCGAAGGCGGGCGCCTTCGACACGATGGGCAACACGCGCCGGGCGCTCGTCGAGATCCACGAGCAGGCGGTCGAGCAGGCCGTCGCAGACAAGCGCAAGGCCGCAGAGGGCGCCATCGGCTTCGACTTCGACAGCCTGTTCGGCGAGGAGGAGCAGCCGTCGAAGGTGCCAGACCGCCCCGAGTGGACGAAGAAGGACAAGCTCGCGTTCGAGCGCGACATGCTCGGGCTGTACGTCTCGGATCACCCGCTGGCCGGACTCGAGGTCGCACTCGCGAAGCACCGCTCGATGACGATCAACGACGTCGTCAACTCCGAGGATCTCGAGGACGGCGACCAGGTCACGATCGCGGGCCTCGTCACGACGGCGCAGCACCGCGTGGCGAAGTCGAGCGGCAACCCCTACGGCATGATCACGATCGAGGACTTCGACGCCGAGATCACGGTCATGTTCATGGGGAAGACCTACACCGAGTTCCAGCCGATCCTCGTGCAGGACTCGATCCTCGTCGTGCGCGGGCGCGTCTCGCGGCGCGACGACGGGCTCAACCTGCACGCGCAGGCCGCGTTCGCGCCCGACATCGCGGCGGTCGACGAGACGACGCCCATCACGCTGCTCATCCCCGAGCAGCGCGCGACCGAGCGGGTCGTCGGCGAGCTGCACGAGGTGCTGAAGCGCCACGAGGGCGAAACCGAGTTGCGCCTCAAGATGCATCGCGGGCGCTCGGCCAAGGTGTTCGAGGTGCCGATGCCCGTGCGCGTCTCGGCCGAGCTGTTCGGCGACCTCAAGGCGCTGCTCGGCCCGCAGTGCCTCGGGTAGCGCGGAAGCGCCGCCCGTAGGATGGAGAAGACCGCGCGGCGACGGCCGCGCACGAGGAGAGGATCCACGCTGTGAGCGACCAGAACGCCCCCTACCCGGGCCCCGAGGCGCACGCCGCACCCGAGCCCGTTCCCTCCGGCACCCCGACGCGCTTCGTGACGCAGGCGATGTCCGAGCCCGAAGCGCCCAGCACGGCGCCCGCAGGCCAGCACGGCCTCGGGCCGTTCACGCTGCGCGAGTGGATCCTCATGGGGCTCGGCGTCATCCTCGTCGTGCTGTCGTTCCTCCCGCTCTTTCCCGGATCCGGCTACTCGCCGATCTGGACGCTCGGCGCCGCCTGGATCGGCGCGGTCGCGCTGCCGGTCGTCGCGTGCCTCCTGCTCGGTCTGCGGCGCTTCACCGCCTTCCGCAACATCGGGTCGTTCAGCATCGATCAGGCGGCGTCCGTCGCCTTCGTCATCTCGGCGCTCGCCTGGCTCGATGCGGCCGCCATGCTCACCCAGCTGTCGTCCGCCATCGGCGGCATGTTCTCGCAGCTCTCCGACGGCTTCGGCGGGTTCTTCGGCGGCGAGGCGTCGCAGTTCGAGAACCCCTTCGCGGTCGGCCCCGTCGTGTGGATCGGGCTCGTCGTCGCGCTCGCGGGCGTGTTCTTCACGGTCTTCGCGCGCTTCGTCGCGCCGTTCTCCGAGGACTTCCAGGGTCGCGAAGAGATCCCCGCGCACCCCGTCGCCCGTCCCGCACGCCCGCTGATCCGCGCCGAGCGCCCCGCGGCTCCCGCGCCGACACCCGCTCCCGGCTTCGGCTGGCCGCAGCAGGCGCCCGAGCAGACGGCCGCGGATCAGCGCGCCCAGGAGCTCTTCGCGCCGCTCGCGCAGGACACGCAGGCGGTGACCGCGGCCGCACCGGCGCCCGCGCCGCAGCCCGAATACCCGGCTCCCGCGCCGCAGGCTGAGCCCCAGGCACAGGCCCCGAAGCCTGAGCCCGAGGTCGCGAAGCCTGAGCCCGAGGTCGCGCAGCCCGAAGCGCCCGCGGACGCGAGCGCAGACGCCTCGCAGCCCACGCCCGACGCCACGGTTGACGCTGCCGCCGACACCGCCCAGCCGGCGCCCGAGGCGGCGCGCGAGGACGAGACCGCGGCTGCCGCCGAGGTCCCCGCGGAATCGGCTGCGCAGGAGACGTCCGCCCAGGAGACGACCGTGCTGCCTGTTGCAGCTCAGGCGGCCGAGCCCGAGCCGCGCACGACGGCCATGCCGCAGGCGGCGCCGCAGCCGTTCTGGGCACTCGCGCCCGTCGAGCGCGACGTGCACGACGTCGAGGGACGCCCGATCTACACGGTCGGCCCGACCGCGTGGGCCCTCGTGCTCGAAGACCGCGGCACCTACTTCGTCATGCGCCACGACGACGGCCGCATCGGCTACCTGCACGACGTGTCGGGCATCACGCGCGGCTGAGCCGCCCTCCGACACCGAACGACGAAAGGGATCGCGCATGCGCACGATCGATCTGCGGGGCGCCGCTCCGAGCCCCGCCGAGCTGCTCGCGGCCGTGCCGCGCGCGAGCGAGGCGCTCGCGGCCGCGCTCGACGCGGCCGAGGCGATCGTCTCTGCCGTTCGCCGCGACGGCGAGGCGGCGCTGCGCGAGCAGGCCGCCAGGTTCGACGGCGTCGAGGGCCACGAGATCCAGGTCCCCGAGCAGCACATCGCCGAGGCCGTCGCGCAGCTCGACCCCGCCGTGCGCCTGGCGCTCGACGAGGCCATCGCGCGCGTCCGCGAGGGATCCGCGGCGCAGGTGCCCGACCCGAAGACGACTGACATCGCGTCGGGCGCGCGCATCACGCAGCGCTGGCAGCCCGTCGGCCGCGCCGGCGTGTACGTGCCGGGCGGCAAGGCGGTGTACCCGTCGAGCGTCATCATGAACGTCGTCCCGGCGCAGGTCGCGGGCGTCGGCAGCATCGCACTCGCCTCGCCGCCGCAGGCCGACCAGGGCGGCCGCGTGCACCCGACGATCCTCGCGGTGGCCGGCCTGCTCGGCGTCGACGAGGTGTACGCCATCGGGGGAGCGGGCGCGATCGGCGCCTTCGCGCATGGCGTCGCGGGCATCGGCCTCGACCCCGTCGACGTCGTCACGGGCCCGGGGAACAACTTCGTCGCGTCGGCCAAGCGCATCGTCGCGGGCTTCGTCGGGACAGACGCCGAGGCGGGCGCGACCGAGATCCTCATCGCGGCCGACGCCTCGGCCGATGCCCGCCTCGTCGCGGCCGACCTCGTGAGCCAGGCCGAGCACGACGAGCAGGCCGCCGCAGTGCTCGTGACGACGTCCGACGAGCTCGCCGAGGGCGTGCAGCGGCACGTCGCAGAGCTCGCGGCGGCGACGCGGCACTCCGCGCGCGTCGAGGCGGCGCTCGCGGGACCGCAGTCGGCGATCGTCCTCGTCGACGACGCCGCGATGATGGAGCGCTTCAGCAACGCCTACGGGCCCGAGCACCTCGAGCTGCACCTCGCCGACGCGCGCGAGGCGGCATCCCGCTACACGAACGCGGGCGCGCTGTTCGTCGGATCCGCGACGCCCGTGAGCCTCGGCGACTACATGGCCGGCAGCAATCACGTGCTGCCGACCGGCGGGCAGTCGCGGTACGCGTCGGGCCTCGGCGCATACACGTTCCTGCGCCCCCAGCAGGTGATCGAGTACGACCGCGACGCGCTCGGGGAGGTCGCCGACAGGATCGTCGCGCTCGCCGATGCCGAGTCGCTGCCGGCACACGGCGAGGCCGTGCGCGCGCGCTTCGCGTGACCGGGCGGACTCGCGGATCCCGCGCGGTAGGCTGACGGAGTTATGCACTGCCCCTTCTGTCGCCACCCCGACTCGCGCGTGATCGATTCGCGCACCTCCGACGACGGGCTGTCGATCCGCCGCCGCCGTCAGTGCCCCGAGTGCGGGGGACGGTTCTCGACGGTCGAGACCGCGAGCCTCAGCGTCGTGAAGCGCTCCGGCGCGGTCGAGCCGTTCTCGCGCGACAAGGTGATCAGCGGCGCGCGCAAGGCGTGCCAGGGGCGCCCCGTGACGGACGACGACCTCGCGGTGCTCGCCCAGAAGGTCGAGGCCGCGCTGCGGCAGACCGGGCAGAGCACGCTCGAGGCCAACGAGATCGGGCTTGCGATCCTCGACCCGCTGCGCGAGCTCGACGAGATCGCGTACCTGCGCTTCGCGAGCGTCTACCGCGCGTTCGAATCGCTCGAGGACTTCGAGGACGCGATCGCCGAGCTGCGCGCCGACCACGGCCCGATCGAGGAGTGAACCCGATGTACGACCTGCTCTTCCGCGGCGTG
>JAJUIM010000233.1 GCA_029267645.1 Microbacterium sp. | reverse complement strand
TGACCCAGGGCATGATCATCATCGCGATGACCGCCGGCACGGGCCTCGTCATGTGGATGGCCGAGCTCGTCTCCGAACGCGGCGTCGGCAACGGCATGTCGCTGCTCATCTTCACGTCGATCGCGGCGACCTTCCCCGGCGCCCTCGGCGCGATCTGGGCCTCGAACGGCTTCGAGATCTTCCTCCTCGTCCTCGTCATCGGCATCGTCATCGTGGCGCTCGTCGTCTTCGTCGAGCAGTCGCAGCGACGGATCCCCGTCCAGTACGCCAAGCGCATGGTCGGCCGCCGCACGTACGGCGGCACGAACACCTACATCCCGATCAAGGTCAACATGGCGGGCGTGATCCCCGTCATCTTCGCCTCGTCGCTGCTGTACATCCCGTCGCTCATCGCGCAGTTCAACATGCCGACGAACGGCGACGCCCCGCCCGCCTGGGTGACGTGGATCAACGACTACCTCACGACGGGCGACCACCCGCTCTACATGGCGGTCTACTTCCTGCTCATCGTCGGCTTCACGTACTTCTACGTCGCGATCACGTTCAACCCGGTCGAGGTCGCAGACAACATGAAGAAGTACGGCGGGTTCGTCCCCGGCGTTCGCGCTGGCCGTCCGACGGCCGAGTACCTCGACTACGTGCTCACGCGCATCACGTTCCCGGGCTCGATCTACCTCGGCCTCATCGCGCTGATTCCGCTCATCGCGCTCGCGACGGTGCAGGCTAACCAGAATTTCCCGTTCGGCGGCGCGTCGATCCTCATCATCGTCGGTGTGGGTCTCGAGACCGTCAAGCAGATCGATGCGCAGCTGCAGCAGCGCCACTACGAAGGGCTCCTCCGATGACGACACGCCTCCTGATCGTTGGTCCGCAGGGTTCGGGCAAGGGCACGCAGGGCGTGCGCGTCGCAGAGGCGTTCGGCATCCCCGTCGTCTCGACGGGCGACATCTTCCGCGCGAACATCAAGCAGGGCACCGAGCTCGGCCTGAAGGTCAAGGCCATCACCGACGCGGGCGACCTCGTGCCCGATGAGGTCACGGGCGAGATCGTCACCGACCGCCTGAGCCAGGCCGACGCCGCCGAGGCGGGCTTCCTGCTCGACGGCTACCCCCGCAACGCGGCGCAGGTGCAGCACCTCGACGCGTTCCTCGAGGGCCAGGGCGCGAGCCTCGACGCCGTCATCCTGCTCGACGTGCCGCGCGAGGAGTCGATCGCCCGCATCACCGAGCGGGCGACGCTCGAGGGCCGCAGCGACGACACCGAGGAGGCCGTCGCGCACCGCCTCTCGATCTACGAGTCCGAGACGGCCCCGATCGCCGACACGTACGCCGAGCGCGGCGTGCTCGACCGCATCGACGGCGTCGGCTCGCTTGACGAGATCACCGAGCGCATCTTCCGGGCGCTCGAGGCCCGCGGCCTGCAGCGCGTCTGAGCGGATCCATGTTCCGCCGCTCCGTGTACAAGAAGCCCGCGCAGCTGCGGGGCATGATCGCGCCGGGCGAGATCACGTCCGCGGCGCTCGACGTCGTCGCCGCCGCGATCCGCCCGGGCATCTCGACGCTCGAGCTCGACCGCATCGCCGACGAGGAGATCCGCCGCCGCGGGGCGCACTCGAACTTCCAGCTGGTCGACGGCTACCACCACACGGTGTGCGCGTCGGTCAACGAGGAGGTCGTGCACGGGATCCCGGGCGAGCGCGTGCTCGCGGCGGGCGACATCGTGTCGATCGACTGCGGCGCCGAGACGCCCGAGGGATGGAACGGCGACTCCGCGCGCACGTTCATCGTGCCGGGGGAGGGCGCCGATCCCGAGCTCGTCGCGCAGCGCGAGCAGCTCTCGGAGGTCACGCGCGGATCCATGTGGGCCGGCATCGCCGCGCTCGCGTCGGCGTCGCACCTCGGCGAGGTGGGCGCTGTGATCCAGGACTACATCGAGGACAACCCGCTGCCGTCCACCGGGCAGCCGGCGGGCATCCTGCGCGACTACGTGGGCCACGGCATCGGGCGCTCGATGCACGAGCCGCCCACGCTGTTCCACTACGCGACGCCGGGCCGCGGTGCGGAGATCAAGCCCGGTCTGTGCATCTGCGTCGAGCCGATGATGACGGCCGGCAGCGAAGAGGTCCAGGTCGAGGACGACGACTGGACGATCACGACCGTCGACGGATCCTCTGGCGCACATTGGGAACACAGCGTTGCCGTGCATGCTGAGGGCATCTGGGTTCTCACGGCCCCCGACGGGGGAGCGTCAGGCCTGGCTCCGTTCGGCGTGACGCCGACTCCGATTCCCTGATCACACTCCCGGAGAGTTCCTCACCATGGCAGCAGCAGCGAAGAACCGCAGCGTTTTCGCGATCGTCATCTCGGTCATCGTGGTGGTGGCGGTCGTCGCCGTCGCCGTCCTCGTCTACTTCATGAACCGGCAGGCGTCCGCGCCGGCCGAGGCCCCCGCGGCGGGCGTCGTGAACGAGGAGACGGGTGCGATCGCGATCGGCGACGGCGACCAGACGGTCACCGAGTACATCGACTTCATGTGCCCCATCTGCAACCAGGCGCACGAGGCGTACAACGACACGCTCACGCAGCTCGTGTCGGACGGCGACATCACGCTGAACATCCACCCGATCTCGATCCTCGACAACCAGTCGCAGGGCACCGAGTTCTCGACCCGCGCCGCGAGCGCCGCGTACTGCGTGGCCGAGGACAACGGCGACGCCGTGTACCCCTTCATCGACCTGATGTTCCGCAATCAGCCAAGCGAGGCGACCGAGGGTCTCACCGACGACCAGATCGCCGAGTACGCGGCCGAGGCGGGCGCCGAGGGCGCGGCCGACTGCATCGCGAACGGCGAGTACCGCGACTTCGTGACGCAGAAGACGCAGGACACCCCGGTCATGCCCGGCAACAGCGGCATCGCGACGCCGACGCTCCTCGTGAACGACGAGTTCGTCACGCCGCAGGGCGGCTTCGACGCTGAGAACGACATCGTCGCGAACCTCAACTGATAACACGACGTCGACACGCCCAGGTTGAACTACCTGGGCGTGTCGTCTACCATAGATCTTTGGTGTCTTGCGCCTGCGCTCGCGCGCGCGGAGACGTCGATCACCCATTCACCGCAGACCGGTCGGTCTGCTCAGAAGGTTAGCGAGTTTATGGCTAAAGACGGTGTCATCGAGATCGAAGGCACAGTGACCGAGTCGCTGCCCAACGCGATGTTCCGCGTTGAGCTGACGAACGGCCACAAGGTGCTCGCCACGATCTCCGGCAAGATGCGGCAGAACTACATCCGTATCATCCCCGAGGATCGCGTCGTCGTGGAGCTCAGCCCCTACGACCTCACGCGCGGGCGCATCGTCTACCGCTACCGCTGATCGGCCCGACCGAGAAGTAACGGCCCGGGGCATCCTCCGGGTACGAAGACAGCGATAGGAACATCATGAAGGTCCAGCCCAGCGTCAAGCGCATCTGCGACAGCTGCAAGACGATCCGCCGCCACGGCGTGGTGATGGTCATCTGCAAGGCGAACCCCCGCCACAAGCAGCGTCAGGGC
>JAJUIM010000207.1 GCA_029267645.1 Microbacterium sp. | reverse complement strand
TACGTGTCGGCGCTGGTCGTGCCGTCGAGCGCGTACGCCTCGTCGGCGAGCTTTGCGTGCAGCGCGTCGCGATCCTGATCTGCGTACACGGCGACGGAGGCGATTCCGGAGTCGCGGGCCGCACGGATGATGCGGACGGCGATCTCTCCACGGTTGGCGATGAGCACCTTGCGGATTGCGGGCATGGATTCGAGCCTATTCGGCACCGGCCGCTGCCCTTTGATCGACCTCCACAACAAACGCTGTGTTTCGTGTGCGAGTGGCCACTACTGCGAGGCGTGCGCCGCGACCTCGGTCCACGCCACGCCCAGCTCACGCGCGAGGCGCCGCAGCGCCGGCAGCGACATGCCGATGACGGTCGAGGGGTCGCCCTCGATGCGCTCGATGAAGGGCGCGCCGAGCGAGTCGATCGTGAAGGCGCCCGCGACGTGCAGCGGTTCGCCCGTCGCGACGTAGGCCGCGATCTCGTCGTCCGTGATGTCGGAGGCGAACGTGACGCTCGCGTGCGTCGCGGCGTCGGCGCGCGTGAGCTCGCCGTCCGCGATCCGGATCACGCTGTGCCCCGAGTGCAGCACGCCCGTGCGCCCGCGCATGTCCCGCCAGCGCGCGATCGCGCGCTCGACCGTGTGGGGCTTGCCGAGCACCTCGCCGCCGATCTCGAACATCGAGTCGCCGCCGATGACGAGGCCCTCGAAGCCCTCCGAGGCGAGGCGCCGCGCGACGTCGTCGGCCTTGAGGCGCGCGAGGAAGAGCACGTGCTCGTCGGGCTCGAGCGTGCGGCCGTCCTCGGCCTCGCGGGCGGCGACCGCGGCCTCCTCGTCGACGCCCGGCGACTCGAGCCGCGGCTCGACGCCGACCTGTCGCATGAGCATGAGACGGGCGGGGGACGTCGACGCGAGACACACCTGCATGCGTCCAGCGTAGGGGTGCGAGGATAGCGGGATGGAGAGCGGCGAGATCCTCGACCTCGACGTCACAGGCGTCGCCCACGGCGGCGTGTTCGTGGCGCGGCACCACGAGGCCGAGGGCGAGCGGCCGCTCGTCGTCTTCGTTCCCGACGCGATCCCCGGCGAGCGCGTGCGCGTGCGCGTGACGCAGGTGAAGAAGTCGTTCGCGCGCGCCGAGGCGCTCGAGATCCTCGAGGCATCGCCCCACCGCGCGCCGCACGTGTGGCGGCAGGCCGGGCTCGACGAAGACCGGGCGGGGCGCCCGGGCGGCGCCGATTTCGGGCACATCGCCCTGGCGCATCAGCGCAAGCTCAAGGCCGAGGTGCTGCGCGACGCGTTCGCGCGCTTCGCCGATCTGCCCGTCGACGTCGAGGTCGAATCGGCCGGAGACGACGAGACGCCGAGCGGCACGCGCTGGCGCACGCGGGTCGGCCTGCACGTCGACGCGTCGGGGCGCGTGGGGCCGTACGCCGCGCGATCCCACGAGGTCGTCGAGGTCGCAGAGCACCCGCTCGCGACCGCCGCGATCGAGCGCGTCGCGCTGCAGCTGCGCGACGAGCGGGAGGGGCGCATCGACCTCGTGCAGCCGGCCGACGGCGAGGTGCGCGTGCTGCGCCGCCCGGACGGCCGCGGATCCCGCAGGGCGCGGCCCGAGGTCGTTACGGAGCGCGTCGGCGAGCGGACATTCCGCGTCGACGCGGGCGGGTTCTGGCAGGTGCACCGGCTCGCCGCGACGGCGCTCGACGCGGCGGTCCGCGACGCGCTCGCCGGCCTCGACGCGCAGCCCGGCGCGCACCACCTCGACCTCTACGGCGGCGTCGGGCTCTTCGCGGCGGCGCTCGCGGAGCACGGCGACGGCTCTCGCGTCACGACGGTCGAGTCGGCGCCGCGCGCGACCGAGCACGCCGCGCGCAACCTCGAGGGGCTCGGCGCCTCGGCCGTCACGGCGCGCGTCGAGCGGTTCCTCGCGGGCCTCGACGCGGATCCGGCGCTGTCGCGCGGCGTGACGCTGCTCGACCCGCCGCGCGCCGGGGCGGGCGCGGAGGTCGTCTCGCGCATCGCGGGACAGGATCCGCACGCCGTCGTCTACGTCGCCTGCGACCCCGTCGCGCTCGCGCGCGACGTCGGATCCTTCCGCGAGCACGGCTTCGTCGTCGAGCGCCTCCGCGCCTTCGATCTCTTCCCGAACTCGCACCACGTGGAGGCGGTCGCGGTCCTGCGCCGCGCGTGACGGTGTGCGGGCCCGACACAGTCCGTGCGGATCCGTTGTGCACGTCCGCCAAGGGGAGACCGATTCGCGCGGTTAGGGTGGATTCCGTGACCGAACCCGATCTCTCGACCACTGCGGGGAAGATCCAGGATCTCCGCAACCGTTACCGCGAGGCCGTCGTCGAGCCCGAGCAGAAGGCGCTCGAGAAGCAGCACGCGAAGGGCAAGCAGACGGCGCGCGAGCGCATCGAGCAGCTCATGGATCCGGGCAGCTTCGTCGAGCTCGACGAGTACGTGCGCCACCGCACGACCGCCTTCGGCATGGACCGCGCGCGCCCGTACGGCGACTCGGTCGTCACGGGCATCGGCACGATCCACGGCCGCGTCGTCGCCGTGTACTCGCAGGACTTCTCGACGTTCGGCGGATCGCTCGGCGAGGTCGCGGGCGACAAGATCGTCAAGGTCATGAAGTTCGCGCTGCAGAACGGCATGCCGATCGTCGGCATCCTCGACTCGGGCGGGGCGCGGATCCAGGAGGGCGTGCTGGCACTCGGCAAGTACGCCGAGATCTTCCGCCTCAACACGCACGCGTCTGGCGTGATCCCGCAGATCTCGATCGTCATGGGGCCGGCCGCGGGCGGCGCCGTGTACTCGCCGGCGCTCACCGACTTCGTCATCATGGTCGACAAGACGAGCCAGATGTTCGTCACGGGCCCCGACGTCATCAAGACCGTCACGGGCGAGGACGTCGGCATGGAGGACCTCGGCGGCGCGCACACGCACAACACGCGTTCGGGCGTCGCACACTACCTCGCCGACGACGAGGCCGACGCGCTCGACTACGCGCGCTCGCTGCTCAGCTACCTGCCCGACAACAACATGGCAGAGCTGCCGGACTACGCCTCCGACTTCGAGTTCGAGACGACCGACCTCGACCACAAGCTCAACACCGTCATCCCCGACTCGCCGAACCAGCCGTACGACATCGGCGAGGTCATCTCGTGCATCGTCGATGGGGGCGAGTTCCTCGAGGTGCAGCCGCTGTTCGCGCCGAACATCGTCGTGGGCTTCGGCCGCGTCGAGGGACGTTCGGTCGGCATCATCGCGAACCAGCCGCAGCAGATGGCCGGCACGCTCAACATCGACGCGGGCGAGAAGGCCTCGCGGTTCATGCGGTTCTGCGACGCGTTCTCGATCCCCGTCGTCACGCTCGTCGACGTGCCTGGCTACCTGCCCGGCACCGACCAGGAGTGGACAGGCGTCATCCGCCGCGGCGCGAAGCTGCTGTACGCGTACGCCGAGGCGACCGTGCCGCTCGTGACGGTGATCCTGCGCAAGGCGTACGGCGGCGCGTACATCGTCATGGGATCCAAGCAGCTGGGCGCTGACGTGAACCTCGCGTGGCCGACGGCCGAGATCGCGGTCATGGGCGGCCAGGGCGCCGTGAACATCCTCTACCGCGGCGAGATCAAGAAGGCCGAGGAAGCGGGCGAAGACGTGCAGGCCGTGCGCACGCGCCTGGCCGACGAGTACACCTACTCGGTCGCGTCGCCGTTCCTCGCGGCCGAGCGCGGCGAGCTCGACGGCGTCATCGAGCCGGCCCACACGCGCGTCATGATCGCGAAGGCGCTGCGGTCGCTGCGGCGCAAGCGCGCCGAGCTGCCGCCCAAGAAGCACGGGAACATCCCGCTGTGAGCGCCGAGACGGATCCGGGCGCGCCCGCGCTGCGAGTCGTCGGCGGCTCGCCCACCGACGAGGAGCTCGCGGCCGTCATCGCGGTCGTCAGCGAGCAGTACGCGCAGGAGG